>CAYTND010000178.1:0-5292 GCA_964438965.1 uncultured Pirellulales bacterium | reverse complement strand
GCGGAATCCAGCACCATCAATAAGTCTGGATTCCCGCTTTCGCGGGAATGACAAACCATCATTTGAGCCTTGACAGAGCAATAGTATGCTTTCATCGGACTCTACCTCAACGGTAAGGAGTCAACGAAATCAGCGAACGCCATACCAGTAGTGGAAATTATTAAAGAGCGGCAAGCTCGCAAGGAACACGGGGACTGTTCAGGGCGACAAAAGAAAAGCCAGGTATTACATCATATCAACAGGCCCAAAACCACGAAAAGAGCGGCGGCACAGGTGTTGTTGTTGCCCTACAAACTCTTATGCCTGAAGGTGTTATAAAAATCGGGGCGACAGGACTTGAACCTGCGACCTCGTGACCCCCAGTCACGCGCGCTAGCCAAACTGCGCCACGCCCCGAACAGATAACATTATTATAATATCAAATATAATGGAATACAAACAATTTTTCGCAAGTCGCCCTTTCGGGTGTGGCTAATTTTTCTGGCATCTCGTAATCCCATTGTTAATAAGCTATTACATTCGTTTGTCATCCTGAGCAAAAAAAGTATTTAGAAAATATGGAACGACCGGCCCCGTGATTGTAAACATCGTCATAAGCCGATAAAAGACTTATGCGACAAGGTGCAGGCACGATAGGAGTAATATGCGACAGGGCTATGCGACAGGTCTGCCTTCGGCGGGCTGATAAAAACAGCTATGCGTTGCGCTTCAAATTAAAATGCGCCCGTAATATTTAGCCCTGCGTTTCACTCAGGGTTTTCTGTTTACCGTCCCACACCTGTTCTGAGCTTGCCTGCACTTAGTTTTGTCAAAGTGCCGAAGGAACCAGCCTGAGAATAGTTCCCCTTTTCATTTTCATTTTTGCATTTTGATCTTTGATTTCACTATTGGACTGTCATCGGTTCCAGCAGGCGTGGTTACTGCTCTGAAAAATCCGTCTCCTCAAACTCTTTTGGCACACCAAGACCGTCTGATAAGCCTACAATACCGTCCTCAGTTGCAATCGCAAGCCAGGAAAGCTGTATTCTCCCATCAAAATACATCTCAACCTGAAATGTATTGGAGCTGCTCTCACCGTATTCAGGGACCTTCGTCCACGTTACAACCACACGGTCACCTAATTGTTTCCAGTTGACCTGTCCACCTCTGGACGGATTGAAGTCATCGAACAAGCCGGATATTCGCCTTGTATCAAAATGGTCAGACAGACTTTCAGAATAGTCGTTATCTCCTTCGGTAAAGGTTATGTAACCGTTGCTGCCGACATAGAAGCCCGAGAAGCTGCTCCCGAAGATAGACACTGTGGCCTTGTTACTTAACTTTACAAACTCGTAACTGTCATCGCCCAGCGCCAGCTCTATACTTCCAACGAGGTTGGTCGGTAACTGTGTAATCTTTTGTAGATAAGCACTATAAGAAGTACCATTTGCGATAGGCTTGAACGTTATTAACGTGTTCGACAGGTCAAAGGTATCTGTGCCGGAGGAAAACTGCTCAGTAAAGTAGCCAAGCATCGGCGGCAGCGATGGATACTTCTTTGAGAGGTCCGTCTCCTGGAAGTCTGGCGGCACACCAAGACCCTCTGATAAGCCTGAAATACCGTCCTCAACTGCAATAGCAAGCCAGGAAAGCTGTATTCTACCATCAAAATACATCTCAACCTGGAATGTATTAGAGTTATTGCTGCCGTATTCAGGAACGTTCTCCCATGTAACGACAACACGGTCCACCAATTGCTTCCAGCTGACCTGTCCGCCTCCGGACGGATTGAGGTCATCGAACAAAGCGGATATGCGCCTTGTATCAAAATGGCCAGACAAAGATTCAGAGTAGTCGTTATCTCCTTCGGTAAAGGTTATGCAACCGTTGCTGCCGACATAGAAGCTCGAGAAGCTGCTCCCAAAGATAGACACTGTAGCCTGGTTACTTAACTTTACAAACTCGTAACTGTCATCGCCCAGCGCCAGCTCTATACCTCCAACAGGGTCGGTCGGTAACTGTGTAATTTCTTGTAGATAAGCACTATAGGAAGCACCGTCGGTAGTAGGAGTGAAAATAATTGATGTGTTTGACAGGTCAAAGGTGTCTTTGTCTGAAGAAAACTGCTCAGTAAAGTAGTCAACCTGCCCATTATCTGCCGGAAATCTATCAATCAGCCCGGCAGCGTACTGCGAAATCAAATTTTCATCGTTGGTGTTGACTTCGCCATTCCCATCTACGTCAGCGGCCCAGATCTGTTCCGGCGCCAAATCCAAAAAACCTGCTGCATATTTAGCAGCCAAGGAAGCATCGTCGTATGAGACTTCGCCATTGCCTGAGACATCGCCCAGGCGAATAATATAGTATGGGTTCTGAGATGCATCTACCCGCCCAAGATATTGCGACGGACCGTCATCTTTCCAGTAATAACCATAAACGTTGACCTTTCCGTATGAATCTGGCTGAATATCTAACGGTTCGTCATAACATACTTCTACGTCCGCTACGTCATCTAACAAATTATCCGGGTCATCGAGAACTTTATCAATAGTAACCGGGACATAGTAACGCCCATGGCCAACCAGCTCACCGTCTTCCTCATCAGCCTTAAAAGCAGTTCCTGTGAACTTGACTCGTCCTTTTCTTGGCGGTAACACTCGAAAACCCATGTAATCCTGGTTTGATATGTCTGAGATTACATTTACGTATGACCTATTTGGCGGACCGAAGATATAATCGCTCTTGCTCGGCGTGGCCATCCCTGACCAGTTATCCGGTACCATCTTAGTGTAATAACCGCTGCCATCAGTAGTAGTGCTGCCACCACCGTTGCTGAAAGTCAGAGCCACACCACCAATTCCCAGGCCGCCAGCGGTCCATACACGACCAGAAATAATCGGTGTGGGGGGCATAACATCAAATCCGTCAAACCAAATAGTGCCCGGGAAATGGACATAGAAAAGCCACGTACCCTCTTCGAGCGGCCCAAAATAACCTTCAAGCCCACACACCGGGTCAGTATCTAGGATAACACCTTCTGATGGCGGCTCTTGAAACCATAGTTCGATGGTTCTTTCCACCGGGTTGATGGAAAGGGTAGGGGTCCCCCCCAATGTCCGGTTTGCAACCCATTGATTGAGAAAAACGTCGGTAGGCACGGTGAAATGAATTAGATCCGTAGTAGTCGGTTCGGCAGGCCATCTGCTGAAATCCGGCGGGTTCTCTCCGTGAATCCAGGATATGTCTTGGTTGTAACCAGATACGATTCCACAAAACAAAAGAACTGATACTGATGCTAACATTGCCCTTTTCATTTTTTTGCCCTCCTAACTAAGACGATAGGTACGAAAAGTGACGGTCATTTATTAGGAACAGCACTCCATTCTCTTCTATCATACAAAAATAATGAAGGATGTCAATAAAAATACAAAAATTTTGAATGTTGCCTGGGGGGGAAACTACAAACCTCTTCTGTCTTGGAGGCGGGCAAATACCTATAAAACACTGTTTCAACATTCCAAACTGCCTTGATAGGCGGATTGAAAGTATTGAACGTTTGGAGTCAGAATGTCGTTTCAAAAAATCGGCATGGTAAGATTTCCCCAGGCGTTTTCCGGAATAGGGGTTACTACTTCCAACGGTACATCTTCCTTTGAGGCATCCAGCATGACTACAGCAATAGGGGCCATCTTGGTCCCCGGCCGCAGCGCTTCCTCAAATGGGACGACTTCTCTCCACGGTTGGTAGGTCCTGGAAACAACCACCTTGAGTTGATCCATGGGATGTCCCATCATTAGGGAACCTTTGTAGATTCGCGGACGAGCCAGGAGGAAGTCAGTTATTATACGAAAGAAGTGCGATCCTTTCCGCGGTGGACGCTTTGGCCTTTCCAGGCGGTAGAACATCCCGGTCATCCCGTAATCAGCGGGTAAGACGTGCAGGAAGAAAGCATCTCCTTCGCTCTGATCCATCTTTGACCTCACCGTTTCATCGGACAGCACACGGTCCACGACCCGCATCAGTTTCTCTTGGCCCTGAGGCCAGCAGGAAAATCCGTAGATGCCCACCTCTGGACGGAGCACCATTTCAGCGTTGGCTTGCACGTGGCCACGAGCCAGAAACGCGCCCAGAACAGCCAGAACCAACACGCTGCCATAGCAGCCAAGAAAGCCCAGATCGCGGATGGGAATCCTCCCGAAAGTCCGCCGATAGAGCCAATCACCTGGGCTGCCGGGCAGAAAGGAGCCTTTTCCTGTGGCATAGGTGGGGTAAGTTTCCGGGTAAAGTGCCGCCATGCGCCGTTCCTCGTGAGCCGCAAGAAGAAAGTAAATGAATAGCATAGTGACGTACAGCACCAAGAGGAAAAAGCGGGGCCAGATGGTGAGAAGCCCCCAGCCCACCACTGCCAGCGAGAGATATTGCGGGTGACGCACCAGCGTGTACAGACCAAAACGTGCCACGCCTCGGCGGAGAATCTTCCTTGCATAAACTTCGACGAAGGAAATCAGGAACCCGCAGATTCCCGCGACAAAAAGAAAGCGGCCGATCTCCCGCTGCCACTCCAGGACTGAACTGGTGCTCACCAGAGCGTGGTTCAAGAAGAAGCCATCCAGCCAGGACGTCACTTCCCACTGCGAGTATATGTCCAGAAACGGACGAAAGAAACTGTAAAAGTATCCGGCGAAAGGGCTAATCATAATGACGGCTTCCAAGGCAACCAACAACCCCAGCGCGATAGCCGATTTCCAGACGATGGCTGTTTTGTTTTTGTCGGTTTTGCTTTTCATACTACTCGACTCCTTTCAGGGTTGTTCTTCTTGACTTTTCTCTTCGATGTCAGTTCCACAGGATGGGCTTCAGCCCATGCAGATTCTAAACAGCGTAAATCCTTTGCTAATCCGTGTCAAACAGAAATTTGTGCAAAGGAAAAAGCTGAGGATTGTTAGCTTCTCGGCGTTTATAAAAATCCCGGCGATTTGACTACTTCTATATAATAAGCCAAAAAACAGCAACGGAGGTAATTTTACAGAACGGAAAAATTTCGACCACATTGGACAACATTTTCGACAAATGCGTTGGACTGAAGCGGTCGATTCGGATATTATGGCAGTTGGAAAGTCAGCTAATCCGGCTGAGCAAGGGTTTACACAGGTAATTTCTGTTATGAGTGCAAATTTTGAATCTCGGATTGTGAATTGGAAATGAAAGAAAAGAAAGAAAAAATATATTTGCTCTTTGAGCGCTATGCCGCTAAACACTCAGCAAAGATTAGCCAACATAGATTAAATGTAGCCAAATCGAGTCGAAACCATC
>CAYTND010000177.1:0-5302 GCA_964438965.1 uncultured Pirellulales bacterium | reverse complement strand
AGGTCTGTACATCGGCGCTGGAAGCGATTTAGAACCGGGTGCCTTTTGGTCCGGCTTGATTGACGACGTCCGTATCTACAGCCGAGCGGTGAAACCATAGGCGGTTGCTGCGCTGGCGGGTTAGGGCACTTTGGAGAAAGAGACAAAACGTCTATGATACTCAAAGGGCCGGCAGCTTGAGACACTGTCAGTCCTTTTTTTTATGTGTGGCACCAAAACTGGCCATTGAATCCGGAGGGGTAATTACCGCTCCCTTACGGTCGGCTCGTGCTACGTAGCTTGTGCCACAGGTAGCGAGTACTTCGCAGAGCAGCAGGCTCTGTTTGATGAACTTGCCTGCCGGCGAGCAGGGAAGAAATTAAGAGTTCCCTACTTGTGCTCTTGTGCGTATTCTTTATGCCACGAGGCTTTTGACCATATCGACAGCCGAAGCGGCGTCGGCTGCGTAGCCGTCGGCGCCAATTTTGTCTGCGTAACCCTGTGTTACCGGTGCTCCGCCTATCATAATCTTGGCTGAAACCCCGGCCTCCTTTAGTGCCCGTATAGTTTTTTCCATACCGGGCATTGTCGTAGTCAAAAGTGCACTCATGCCGACCACGTGGACGCCCTGAGTCTTCACCTGCTCAACAAATTTTTCAGGCCCAACATCCACGCCGAGGTCAATAACTTCAAAACCGGCTCCTTTGAGCATCATTGCCACTAAATTTTTTCCGATGTCGTGCAAATCACCCTGGACGGTTCCTATTAGAAACTTTCCGAGCGGCTTGACGCCGGCCTTGACAAGCTCCGGTTCAAGGAATTCCATCGCCATTTTCATTGCCCGCGCGGCAATAAGAACTTCAGGTATGTAAATCTCATTTTTCTTGAAACGAGCGCCGACGACATCCATACCCGCAATTAGTCCTTCATCGAGGACACTTTTAGGCGGCGTGCCGTCTTCAAGAGCGGCCTTTGTGATTTGCACCGCAGCGCTTTGGTCACCTTTTATAACTGCATCAGCTAATGCCTTCAAATTCGCCATCTCAGTTCACCTCAATAAAACAAGCTATCCTTCATCTTTTTGTTTTTGCGACAAATAGAACTGCGATTAAACATTATTTCACAATTCCAAACAAGCGCTAAATTAAACTTTTTGTTCGCAAAAAACCGTTTTCAACATAAACAACTGCACGAAAAAGGAAAAAAATGCCCAGTTTCGTTTGACAGGTGCCATATAATAATATAGCTTGTGGGTTTTATTGTTTTTGATTGTTTGCCCATATTAAATACGAGATACGAAAAAATGAGTGATTACATAGTTTTGGTAAAACAGGTTCCTGACGTATCGCAAATCACTGACAATGCGTTCGACCCCGAGACCGGGACACTCATCCGAACCCGATTAGCCAGCGTGATTAACGAGCTGGACACGCAGGCATTGGCTTTTGCAAACTACATGAAAAAAATCAGCGGCGAGGCGGACGGCCAAATCATTGCCTTGACTATGGGCCCACCAATGGCCAAAGAGGTCCTGCGATACAGTCTGAGCAGATGCGCCGACAAAGTGGTGCTGCTTACCGACAGAGCTCTTGGCGGAGCAGATACCGTTGCAACGGCGAACCCTTTAGCATTTACCATTCGAAAAATAGTCAAAGAAATCCTGAAAAACGACAATGATTATTATGTTGTATCCGGAATGCAGTCGGTCGATGGCGACACTGCCCAGGTGCCGCCGCAAATGGCCGAGGAGCTGTCTCTGCCGTGTATAGCTTATGTTACCGATGCCGAATTCAAAAATAATCGTTTTGAATTCACACGCATTATCAGCGGAGGCAGCCAGGTGGTTTCCGCTAAGAAACTTCCGGCCGTAATAACTGTTGCCAAGTATGAGTATTCCCTGTTTGCAACATTTGCAAGAACCCGATGGGCGAACGAAACGGAGGTTACTACCTGGGGCAGTGAGGACATCAAAGCTACGCACATCGGCGTTAAGGGTTCCAAGACAGCCGTGATTCGAGTCTTTCCGCCGGGCAAAAGCACCAGGAAATGCCAGCAGCTCAGCGATGCAAAATCGTTGGCCAAGGTGCTCGCCGAAAGCTTCAAGGGCGGCAATGGCGAGGCCGACGAGGGTGCTGAGGCCCAGGCAGGTCGCTATGTTTTGCCTGACAAACGGGCAAGCCTGCTCGACAGAAGCTTCGAGGGAACCAAAAAGGAACAAGAGGACTACAAAATCCTGGCCAACAAGCTCAAAGAGCTTGGCATAAAAGATTCCGACCAGATTGATGAGGCGGCCAGGAAAAAGATTCTGGCCGCAGCAGGTGAGCATTTCCATAAAAAAGCATTAGAGGATATGATAAACGGCTTGAAGCTGGCCGAGCCGACCTTTAAGGGCGAGGTTTGGGTCGTAGCCGAACACAGCGACGGCGTTGTACATCCGGCGACGTTTGAGCTTACCGGCAAAGCTCGCGACCTTGCCGATTCGCTCGAAACCAAAGTGGGCGTATGCTTAGCCGGCTACAATGTCGAGCCTATGGCAAAAGAATTAATCGCCGCCGGTGCGGACAACGTCTATGTAATCGAGGACAAGCTGCTGGACGTATTTGACCCCACCGCCTATCGCAAAGCCGTTGCCGATTGTGTTAGCACATACTGGCCTCAAATCGTACTTTATGCCGCAACACCGCAAGGCCGAATGCTTGCACCGATGGTTTCATACAGAGTCGAATGCGGTCTTACTGCCGATTGCACCGGGCTGGATATCAGGGATGGTTCACGAACAGGCAATATAGGTATCCTGCTGCAGACCCGGCCGGCCCTCGGCGGCAATGTTATGGCTACCATCCGTACGAAAAATTCAAAATCGCAGATGGCTACCGCAAGACCGGGCGTTATGAAGAGAATCCCCTCTGACCCGTCAAGAAAAGGCAACGTCATCAAACACAAAGTCGAGCTTTCCAAGAACGACGTCAGTCTGGAAATTATAAAGACGGAATTGGGCACGGGTGATGTGAACTTCGGCGCCGACGTGATTGTCAGCGGCGGTAAAGGTATGCAAAGCAGAGATACCTATGAACAGTTCGTAGGCGCACTTTGTGAAGGCTTAAGCAAAAAGTTGGGTACGCAGGTCGAAAGAGGTGCTTCGCGTGCAGCGGTCGAGCAGGGCTTTATTGAACGAGTGCATCAGGTCGGACAAACCGGCACTTCTATCGGCCCGAAACTTTACGTCGCTCTGGGAATATCCGGCGCCATTCAGCATATGATAGGGGTCGCTAACGCCGAGACTATAGTCGCCATCAACAGCGACCCGAATGCGCCGATATTTAAGCAGTGTGATTATTATATCGTCGGGACATTGGAAGATACAGTGCCTCAATTGGTGCAGGCATTAGGGAGTACCTAAAGTTTAGAGTGCCTAAAGTGTAAAGTGTCTAAAGCTGTAGAGTGTTTTTTAACTTTAGCTCACTTTATGCACTTATACTCCTGCACATCTATATAGGACGTTGGAACCTGCCTGCTCCTATAAAAACCCCCACAAATGTAAAGGTACTTTGGGTATGGTCTGCGAAAAGAGAACTTATCTAAAGCGGCTTTTCTGCAAGGCCGATAGCACAGGAACAGGGTATCAGGATATCAGAGTATCAGGAAATCAGGGTATTGGAGGCAGGAGGCCAGGAACAGGGTATCAGCAAACCAGGGTATTGGAGGCAGGAGGCCAGGAACAGGGTATCAGCAAACCAGGCAAGAGGACAAAGAGCGGAATTCAGACTTCCGGCTTCTGGCCAAGTACGTATGTCGTGGATAGTGAGTGGTGAGTATTCAACTCACCAATTAACCAACAAGTAAGCAAAGAGTGCAAGTGATGACAACCCACTCAAGGGAAACAAAAGTTCTTGTGGTTCTGGGGGTCTCAATCATACTCGGCGCAATAATTCTAAATGCACTGGGTCATAATCCTCCATCCGCCGGTGCATTTTGTCTTTCACATTATTACCGTCTCGGCTCTGTGAAAAAATCCATACTTTCTCGTGCCGACCAATCGCAGAGACGCTGGAGCCGAATCGAGATTTACGTAAGCGTGCCCGAATCCGGCAACATTAAGTCCGCCTTCGGCGGTTCGAGCGATGTGGGTGGAGATGAGCATATTAACCCCGTTAGAGAACAGAATGAAAAAGTCTCTCCCGACAGGGCTACTGTGTATAATGGGGTAAACTGCCACTTCGTTATCTGCAACGGTCGTGTCGGCCACGACGGTCAAATACTACCAACTGAAAAATGGCAAAAACAATCGTCGGTCATACCCCCAGAGAACTGGAACTCTGAGCCGCCCCCGCCAGCGACAAGCGGGGGCGCGTTATCTGACCGGTCAAAATACCAGAGGCCAACGGATTTTTGCGAGACACCAACCGACCAGACTATTTATATCTGTGTTATAGCCGATGACGAAGCCGTCCTCCCAACCGATTTTCAGATAAGAAGGACAGAGGCGCTGGTAGAAGCGTTGTGCAGGAAGTTCGACATTCAGCCTGAATCCATCCGGTACCCTGACGACTGGCGGTAGCAAAGACAGAAAACGGAAAACAGAACTTCCGTCTTCGGTCTTCTGACCTCTGTCTTCTACGACTATTATAGGACCTAATCGAGCTGACTGATAACTGGTGATAGGTAATTGGTAAGTGGTAAATGGTAATAATCAATAACCAATAACCAATAACCATTTACCAAAATAATATGGTGAATGATAAACCGTCCTATCTTATTGTCAATAAGATAGTTATGGTTATTATTGCAGCCAAATCGGTTAGCTTGAGAGCTTTTAAATTCGGCTGGTTTTATAGAAATGCCACAATAGGAAGTGCACGGCAGGTATCCACATAAAGGCAAATCCACTTAAAGTGATTTTTCTGTAAAGCCGAACTACATATTACTTTTTAAGGATGAATCGAAAATGCTAACGGACACAATATTAGGCTTGTTCAGTATGGATATGGGCATTGACCTCGGCACGTCCACTACCCTGGTTTGCATCCGCGACAAAGGTATTGTCCTCAATGAACCCTCGGTAGTTGCCGTTCGTAAAGGAACCAACGTTGTCCTGAACAACGGCGAAGCCGTCGGCGTGGTTGCACGCGAGATGTTAGGCAAAACGCCAGGCTCAATCAGTGCAATAAGGCCTCTCAAAGATGGCGTAATCAGCGACTTTGAAATTACCGAGGCGATGCTGAGCTACTTTATCAGGAAAGCACACGGCAGGGGAGGACTTGTCAGGCCTCGCGTTGTTATCGCCGTACCGGGCGGGATAACCGATGTTGAACGACAGGCGGTT
>CAYTND010000176.1:0-5330 GCA_964438965.1 uncultured Pirellulales bacterium | reverse complement strand
ATTTGCAGGACGGGTTTGGAGTTTTCGCGACGTCACCGAGCAAAAGCAAGCCGGGGAGGCACTGCGGAAAGCTCGCGACGAGCTGGAAGTACGCGTTGAGGAACGGACGGCCGAATTAGCGCAAGCCAACAAAGTCCTGGAGTCCGAAGTCGCCGAACGCAAGAAGGAAGGGGAAACGCTGGACAAAGTTAATAAATGCTTTTTGAGTTTTGGTCCGAATCCGGATAAGAATATTAATAAAATCGTTGAAACTGCAGGACTTGTTCTCGAAGGTACATGCGCGCTTTATGACAAGGAAGAAGGTCCTCTTTTGTGCACAAGAGGAGAGTGGAATATTCCGGAGGACTTCAAACGAGAAGATAATAAAGAAGGCCATATTTGTTATGATGTTATAAAGATAAATAAAGATGAGCCAATTGCAATCAACTGTCTTGACGAAACGCCTTACGCCCAAACTGATCCCAATGTTACCAAATATAAACTCAAGACGTATGTCGGCTGTGCTGTTAAAGTCCACGGCAAAGCCATCGGCTCTTTGTGCGTTGTCTTTCAAGAAAATAGAACGTTCAATTCAAACGAGCTTAAAATCTTCTATATCCTTGCCGAGGCCCTTGGCGTTGAGGAAGAGCGCAAGAAGGCAGAGGTGGTTCTGGAAAAGCTGAACACGGACCTTGAATCAACTGTCCGCGAGCTGAGGCGTACAAACAAAGAGCTGCAGGAGTTTGCATACATAACAGCTCACGACTTAAAGACGCCGCTGCGGGGAATCGGAACCTTAGCCGAGTGGCTATCAACGGACTACGCCTATAAGTTTGATGAACAAGGCCAAAAACACGTTAAGCTGCTCGCCGAAAGAGCAAAGCGAGCGGATAAACTGGTCGATAGCATCCTCCAATATTCCAGCGCCGGACAGCTCAGAGAAGAACAGGAACAGGTAGATTTGAATACAGTGCTACCCGAAATAATTTGTGAGATTGACCCACCGGGAAATATCGAAATAACCCTCGATAACGAACTTCCTGTCCTGATGTGCAAAAAAACACACATCAGACAGATTTTTCACAACCTGCTGAGCAACGCCGTAAAACATATGGACAAAGAGAGAGGTCAAATCAAAGTCGGCTGTATCGAGGAGGAAGGTTATTGGAAATTTAGTGTCGCCGACAACGGCCCTGGAATTGATGAGAAGTACTTTAAAAAGATTTTCAAGATATTCCAGACGCTTTCGCCTTCAGATGAAACTGAATCCACAGGTATAGGCCTTTCTATCGCGAAAAAGATCGTTAAGATAAACGCCGGCAGAATCTGGGTCGAATCAAATCCCGGCGAAGGAAGCACATTCTTCTTCACACTGCCAAAGTCAGGTGTACTCCAGGAAGTTTGCACTGGGGCAGCTTCGTAAAATACAAAATAATACATTTCACAAAACCTTGCAAAAAAATATATTGACATCACACCAATCAGACGTTTTAATCCTTTCCTTGTCGATATGTCGAGTTGTGCATAACCGAATAGAGGTACAAACCGCAATGGCTCACGAAGGTCTTTGGGAACTACTTAACAAATTCGACCCCACCAAAACAGCACAGCGGGCAAAGTGCCAATATCTAAGCAGCCCGGAGCGTTACATTGTTACCCTGCTGAACGCCGAGTATGTGGTCAATCTTTCGGACAGGAATATCTTTTCCGTACAGTCCGGCTCACCACAGTCCGCAGTCCTTGGGACTCCTTACGGAGGACACCGCCGGAAGGCGTCCCCAAGCGGACTGACGGTGGAACCGGCGGAGTTTCTCGAACAGCTTTGCATACTTGCATATTTGATAAATGCCCGGGACCTGCCGCTCGCCGACAAACTTGTCGGAGCCGAAACCTTACCGGGCGGACAATTCTTCTTTAGAGGCCTGCACAGCCTTCCTACCGAAAAACTAAAAAATGTCTTTGGCAACTGTCCCGAAGTTTTACATCGGGTTTCGGCGCAGTTCGACGCCGAACGATGTGAATTTGGCGACGCCTCAATCTGGTTGTATGTACTGCCTCGGCTGCCGCTGACCATAGTGATTTGGAGCCACTGTGAGGAATTCGACGCCCGAGCTTCGATACTATTCGACCAAACCGCAGCTTCTCAACTACCATTGGACGCCCTGTTAGCGGCTGTCAATCTGGCCGTAGGGGTATTGGTAAAGGCTTCTACAGAAAGCAGTTAAATCACTCCTTTCACCCGATTTACAAATATTACTATGTAAACGCTTGACAGCTTCTCACATAACTGTTAGGATGTTGGCCTAAAACGTACATTGAACTTGCCTGCCGGCGAGCAGGTCTATTTTCTCAGATATGGGAGACCAAACGGCCTATAAAAAGGCCGTTATTATATTTGTAATGCAGGGTGCAAAGATAGCAATCGGTGGCAAAGGGGGCGTAGGAAAGACCACAGTTTGTGCAATCTGGGCCCAGTTATTTGCCGAAAGCGGATTTGACGTTCTCGCAATTGATGCCGACCCCAATACCACCCTTGCTTCAGCCTTTGGCATAGCTCCACAGCAATGCCCGGAGCCGCTTATCAAGATGAAACAGCTAATCGCCGAGCGTACAGGCACCGGCAAAGAGGCAGTGGGCGCATACTTTAGGTTGAATCCTAAAGTCAGCGACCTGCCGGAAAAATACTGGCTTGAAGTCAACACCTTGAAACCGCCTGCTGGCACCTTGAAAGTGCTGGTCTTAGGAGCAATTACCCAGGCCGGTGCAGGTTGTGCCTGCCCGGAAGGCGCGTTCTTAAAAGCACTGCTGAGGCATACTATATTACAACGTCAGGAGCTGGTCCTGGTTGATTTGGCTGCCGGCGTTGAATTTATGGGCAGAGCAAGTGTACAAGGCATTGATGCCTTTGTAGCAGTTGTTGAGCCTGGAAGCAGAAGTATCGAAACGGCCAACAATATCGCCAAAATGGCCAAAGAATTAGGCATTGGTTGTGCTGCAACAATTGCTAACAAGATTACTGAGCCGGCCCAGGCAGAGGTGATAAAATCGCAATTGAAAGATACAGTGCTGTTGGGAACTCTTCGGTACAGCCGGTCTCTCCAGGAAGCTGACCTCAGACGCACTCCCGTCTTTGGAGCCGATGCTGAAGTTACAGAGCATCTCAAACAGGCAAAGAACAAATTAGTGGAGCTTATTTCCGGGTCTTCTTCAAAAGTCAAAAAACAATAATTGACAACGCAAGGATTTTCCATTATGTAAAACAATTTCCCATTTTGGGACGTACTACAAAATGGAATACCGGTGTTAAACTTTAGAACAAGGAACATTTATGGAACCAAAAGAACGCAGTACCGACAAAGCGGCACAGGAAATGATAGGCCGGATGGCCGAAGCAGGCCAGCAGAACGTATGGGACAGACTTGAAGCTCAATCACCGCAGTGTGGCTTCGGAAAACAGGGAATTTGCTGCCGGATTTGCACTATGGGGCCTTGTCGAATCTCTAAGAAAGCGCAAGTGGGCGTCTGCGGTGCCGACGCAGATACCATCGTGGCCCGCAATTTTCTAAGAGCGGTCGCTGCCGGTGCCAGCGCCCACAGTGACCACGGCCGAAGCGTTGCGGAAGTATTCCTCGCAACTGCCAGGGGTGAAGCACCAGACTATCAATTCAAAGATACCATTAAACTATACAAAGTAGCCGAGGATTTAGGCGTGCAAACCAAGGACCGCTCGGTCAAAGAGATTGCTGAGGATATCGGAAAAATCGCCCTGGCAGAGTTTGGAAAGCCGGAAGGTGAACAGTTGATGGTTCGCCGGGCACCGCAGCCACGCCAGGAAATCTGGAAAAAGCTCGGTATTACCCCTCGCGCCGTTGACCGTGAGGTGGTCGAGGCACTGCACAGAACCACGATGGGTGTGGACCAGGATTACAAAAACATTATTATGCACGCCAGCAGAACCGCCCTTGCCGACGGATGGGGCGGGTCTATGTTGGCCACCGAGCTGCAGGATATTCTTTTCGGGACCCCCTATCCGGGCCGCGGCGAGGTCAATCTCGGCGTCTTAAAGAAAGACGAAGTAAATATTATCGTCCACGGCCACGAGCCTATCCTGTCCGAGATGATAGTTGCCGCCTCTGGCGACAAGGACATGCTCGCCCATGCGCAAAAAGCCGGCGCAAAAGGAATCAATGTAGCGGGGATTTGCTGCACAGCCAACGAGCTGCTGATGCGCCACGGGGTTCCAATCGCCGGTAACTTCCTCAATCAGGAGCTGGCCATCGCCACCGGTGCGGTCGAGCTGATGGCCGTCGATGTGCAATGCGTGATGCAGGGATTAGCCGAAGTCGCCAAATGCTTCCACACAAAACTGATTACTACCGCTGATAAGGGAAAAATCTTCGGCGTCGAGCACGTTCCAATGGAAGAAAAAACCGCGCTGAATACTGCCAAAGAGCTGGTCAAAATAGCAATCGAAAATTATACGAATCGCGGCAGGGTCAATATCCCCGACGAAAAGGAAAAGGCGGTCATAGGCTTCAGCCACGAATCCATTAACTATATGTTAGGCGGCAGATACCGGGCCAGCTACCGCCCCCTGAACGACAATATCATAAACGGCCGAATCCGTGGTGTCGTAGGCATTGTCGGCTGCACCAACCCAAAAGTGCTGCAAGACTATACCCATACAACTCTGGCGAAGGAGCTAATCAAACGGGATGTTTTGGTGCTGACCACCGGCTGCGCTACTATTGCGTGCGGCAAACAGGGCCTGATAAATCCGAAAAAGGCGCTGGAATTAGCTGGACCGGGTCTGCGAGAAGTCTGTGAAGCTGTAGGTATGCCGCCGGTCCTTGCCTGCGGAAGTTGCGTGGACAATTCCCGCCTGCTGATAGCATGTACCGAAATCGTACGGGAAGGCGGACTCGGCGAGGACATATCCGAGATACCAGTGGCCGGTGTCTGCCTGGAATCGATTTCTGAAAAAGCAATCGCCATCGGCCAATACTTTGTCGCCAGTGGCGCCCTGGTAGTTTTCGGCGAACAATTCCTGCCCGTCTCAGGCAGCAAAAACGTTAGCGATTATCTGTTCAGCGGAATTGAAAAAGACCTGGGCGGTCGCTGGGCGGTTGAATCAGACCCCGTTAAGGCCGCTGAAATGATAATCCAGCATATCGAAAGCAAACGCGATGCACTCGGTATCAACAAAGAAACAGAACGCAAGCTCTACGATATGGCAGACCGCAGAGCGTTATCTATAGAGTGAAAAACCTGACGTTCGATACTCGATGCTGGATGTTCGTCGAGTATCGAGAAATGAGAATCGAGGATCAAGAAATGTCAAAAATCATCGC
>CAYTND010000175.1:0-5357 GCA_964438965.1 uncultured Pirellulales bacterium | reverse complement strand
GAGCCTGCCAGCCGTCCCGAGCAGATAATCTTAACTCCTTTGGCACCGGCGTTCATCGCCGATTCGCAATACTGCTTCATCGTACGTCTGAATGAAGCTCGCTTACTTAACTGCTCAGCAATTGATTCAGCTACCAAAGTGGCGTTGAGGTCCGGCTCTTTTATCTCGATGACGTTGACACTTATCTTTCGACCTGTCATCTCTTCAAGCTCTTCCCGAAACCTATCGACCTCGCCACCCCTTGGGCCGATGACCACACCGGGCCGAGCGCTGTGCAGTGTTACTTTTACCTCATTGCGAGTCCGGATTATTTCAGTCTTTGCCACTGCACCTTTGGGCATACGACGGTTAAATCTCCTATCGACATACCGACGAATCTTCTGGTCCTCGACAAGAAAATTACCATAATCGGCCTTCGTAGCAAACCAGGTGCTCTGCCAACCAAGTGTTATTCCCGTTCTAAAACCTATTGGTGATACTTTCTGGCCCATAATTTCATAAAAACCCTAATTCCGAATATCGAAATCCAAGTTAGAAAGTGCCTAAAGTGAACTAAAGTGAACTAAAGTTAAAAAAATAACTTTAGGCACTTTACACTTTAGGCACTTTAGCTCACTTGGTATTATTTCGTGCTTCGGATTTCTAATTTCGTATTTATCCTTTTCTTTCTCACTTTACACTTGCGTTACTGTTATATGTATATGACAGGCCTTTTTACGAATAGGATGCGCTCTGCCTCTATCTTTCGGTATCCATCTTTTTGTACCGATGCGGATTCCTGCATCATCGACGCGAGCCGAGTTTACATAAAGATTATCAACGTCAACTTGCTGCTCGTCGGCATCAGCAACAGCACTTCTTAAAACCTTGTCAATCATCGTTGCAGCACGCTTTCTCGTGAACTTGAGGATATCCATTGCGTCCTGAACACTTCGACCGACTATTAACTGCGTAACCAACCGGGCTTTGCGCGCTGACATTGGTGCAAAGCGATAAGACGAGCGCCAGTCAGCTATATCATTTACCTCGACAGATAAGGCGGTCGCCAGACGGCGAATATCATCCGCACGCGGTTCGGGTTTGAACAGGCCTTTTTGCCAGTTCTTAACAGCCGCTACCGCTTGCTTTTTATTAAGCTTGGCTCCGGCAAGCCTCTCGGCCAACTGCCCGATATCCATCTGCCGTTCCCGGCAAAGCTCTTGTAACTTACCAGCACTTAGCATATTACCTTATCTTCTTACTCGAATGTCCCTTAAACGTCCGTGTGGGCGAAAATTCACCTAATTTATGCCCCACCATATCCTCGGTAACAAAGACCTTATGAAATATCTTGCCGTTGTGGACCATAAACGTAAAACCTACGAACTCCGGAACTATCGTACATCTTCTTGCCCAGGTCTTTATCGGCTCACGAGAGCCGGAGGCAATTTGCTTGTTGACCTTGCCAAAGAGCTTGTCGTCAACGTATGGTCCTTTTTTAAGAGATCTTCCCATTTCTCGTAACTCACATCGCGTGCGTTTTTCGCACGACTCAATCATATATTCAACTGTTTTTGCCTTCTACTTTTACGTCTTCGAATAATCCTCTTATTACTTGGATTTCGCGGATTTCTGGTTTTCCCCCCTTTTGCCAGCACACCGGTCGGCGAACAGGGGTGGCGTCCGCCGTTCGCTCTGCCTTCTCCACCACCCATTGGATGAGCAACAGGGTTCATTGCCTTTCCTCTTACGTGGGGTCTGCGACCCATATGGCGCTTTCGCCCGGCCTTGCCGATGCGTACATTCTGATGGTCGGGGTTACTCACTCGGCCAATTGTCGCCCGGCACTCCTTGCGAACCATCCGCATCTCGCCGCTCGGCAAAATGATGGTAACCCAGTTACCTTCTTTTGCCACAATTTTTGCGGCGTTGCCGGCGCCTCTGACCAGCTTTCCACCCTGGCCGGCTATCATTTCGATATTATGAATCTCCATACCCGCAGGAATTGCCGACAGCGGCATCACATTACCAATCTTAGGCTCACAGGAAAGGCCGCTTTCCACCCAGTCCCCGGTCTTTATACCAAGCGGTGCTAATATATACCTCTTTTCGCCGTCGGCGTAGTGCAGCAGGGATATAAAACAATTTCTGTTAGGGTCGTATTCAATGGTCGCTACCTTCGCGGGGACACCATCCTTCTTACGCTTAAAATCTATGACGCGGTAAATCCTTCTTGCGCCGCCGCCTCTAAACCGACTGGTAGTAACACCATGATGGTTTCTTCCGCCGTTCTTTTTGATCCGCTTGCAAAGCGACTTCTCAGGCTTGTCGGTAGTCAGCTCGGCGTAATCGTTGACCGAACTGTTTCTCCGACCGGCACTTGTTGGTTTATAAACTCGAATACCCATAATAATAGCCCATAGTTAATAAATAATAGCTCATAGTTAATAGTTCGTAGTTCATCGTTTTTTGTCTATGAACTATGAACTCATAACACATAACTCATTTAGAACAAATCTATATGAAACTCGGGATCCAGAAATACAACAGCCTTTTTCCAGCTCGACGTTTCTCCGAGCGTTCTGCCTCTGCGACGTTGTTTGCCTTTGCGGTTAGCAGTTCTGACCTTTTGGACTTTGACATTGTATATTCTTTGCACGGCGTTTTTTATCTGGGTCTTATTGGCCCGTTTATTTACCTCAAAAGAATACGCACTTTTTGTATTCGCAAAGTGCATTCCCTGCTCTGTAATCAAAGGCCGAATTATTATGTTATAATCGTCCACACCAATACCCGTTAATTTTCGCTCGCATGGTCTCTGTTCAAAACAGCTAAGAACGCCTCTTTGGTAAACAGCATTTTGCGATAATTGCAAATATCACCGGCGTTCAATTCATCCACAGGTATAACAGCTACCTTTGGAATATTATTAGCTGATTTGTAAAGGTTTACGTCTTCAGAGCTAATCGTTACGAGACAACTGCGTTCAATTTTTAAGTTATTCAGAATACCTATAAAATCTTTGGTTTTTGGCTTTTCAAAATTTAGCCCGTCAACAACCACAACATTGTTACTCAAAAGCTTTGCCAATATCGCCGAGTCCCTGGCTAATCTTCTTTGCTTCTTAGGCATACGTTTGCCAAAATCTCTGAGGCTCTTGGCAAAGGTAACGCCGCCGCCGACACGTTTGCCGGTTCTGATGTTACCAACGCGGGCATTTCCCGTACCCTTTTGCCGAAAGAGCTTTCTGCTCGAACCGGCTACCATACTTCTGCCCTTGTTGGCGGCAGTTCCCACACGCTTGTTAGCGTGATACATAACAATGGCCTGCTTAAGCAGCGGGTATCTGACTGAGCCACCGAAAACCGCCTCATCAACTTTCAGGCTCTCGACTTCCTGCCCATCTGTGTTGTAAACCGCCAAATCAATCACTTTTTCTAAGTTTCCATTCTTCCACTATTTACGCTTTTTTAGCGCTGCGGATAATACAATAACAGCCGGCTGGACCGGGCACGGAACCCTTGACGACTAATAAGTTCTTTTCTTCGTCTATCTCTACGAGCTTATGGTTTTTCGTAGTAACCCGGCAGTTGCCCAAATGCCCTGCCATTTTCTTTCCTCTTTTGGGTCCTCCACCATGTCCGGCGTTACTGGCGAAACTCGATATCGAGCCGGGTGCTCGGTGTTTTCGTTCTGTGCCGTGCGAGGCGGGGAAACCGCCAAAGCCGTGTCGCTTCATCACGCCGGCAAAGCCTTTGCCCTTGCTGGTGCCCACGACATCGACAAATTTGTCTTCTGCGAAGACCGAAACCGTTACAGAATTTCCAACTTCGTACTGCTGTTCGGCGGCGTCGGCTAATCGCATCTCTTTGATGAATTTCTTCGGGGTCGTGTCGGCTTTCTTAGCATGCCCGATTTGCGGATTCTTCCTGCGGCCAGGCTTTACCTCATCGAAACCAAGCTGAACAGCGTTATAGCCGTCGGTCTCAGCCGTTTTTACCTGCATAACGACGCAGGGGCCGGCTTGTATGGCCGTAACCGGCACTAATTTGCCCAATTCGTCATAGACCTGGGTCATTCCAACTTTTTTTCCCAATAGCATTGCCATAACTTCGTATCTCAGTGAGCTAAAGTGCCACGGAGTGTCATTGCGAGGAGCGTAGCGACGTGGCAATCTCATTGCTTAGGTTTGAGATTGCTTCGCTCCGCTCGCAATGACGCGGTGCGTCACTTTAGACACTCCAAACTTTAGGCATTTTAGGCACTTTTCTCACTTTAAGCTTTTATCCTTACAAAGACTCCCGCCGGCACTACCAGACGGTTCAACACTTCAACCGTTCGGGCGTTGGCCTCGTGAATATCAATCAGGCGTTTATGAGTTCTCAGCTCAAACTGTTCACGCGATTTCTTGTCGATGTGCGGACTTCGCAAAACAGTATATCTTTCAATACGTGTAGGCAGCGGCACCGGACCACTAACACGGGCGTTGGTCTTTCGAGCGTGCTCCACTATTTCCTTAGCGGATGCATCAAGAGCCCTGTGGTCGTAGGACTCCATCTTAATTCTTATTCTTTCAGTTTCAGCAGCCATAACGTTCCTCTACCCAAGCCTATAATAGCTTGAAGTATATCAACTTATATAGTGAAAAAAACAAAAAATCCGCTTTTAGCGTATAGTTTTTCTGCTATCCGCCAAACTTATCTTGTTTGATTTCTGGCAGGAAAGGCCCTTTTATTGATTATTGATTGCTGAGATGCTATTTGCGATTTCGCCCTTCAATAATCAATTATCAAGTTCGCCTTCCTTAAGAGTTGGGGTCGAGCTAACCACTGCCCATCCAAAGCCACTTATAGACTTTTGGTACACCCCTAAGTCTAACAAAGTTATAAACCTTCCCTGACTACAAATTCACAGGTATGCCACAGCCCAACTAAGGTTTACGCAAAGTCATCCTTGACAATGCTCGCTACGGCTGAAAACCCGTAAACATATCACATAAATAGACTACTGTCAACAAAATGTCGGTAAAATATTTGTTAAAATAAAAAAATTACATTTTTTTAAAAAATAATCTGTTTGGCAATCTGTTCCGGGGTCTTCTCATAGCTCAACGGCTCCATAGTAAAGGTCCCTCTGCCGGCTGTTACGCTTCTAATTTCACTGGAATACCCAAATAATTCCACGAGAGGCGCTTTAGCGTCGATTACCTGCATATTCCCGTGCACATGACAATTCGTGATTAATCCCCTTTTTGCAAGTAAATTACCCTGGACAGCCCCAAAATTAGCCTGTGGGACTACCACCTGAAGCCGCATTACCGGCTCAAGCAGCACCGGTTCTGCTTTTTTGACCGCCTTTTCAATCGCAATTGCGGCAGC
>CAYTND010000174.1:3938-5383 GCA_964438965.1 uncultured Pirellulales bacterium | reverse complement strand
TTGTCCCTGAAGTATTCGGCAATTGTAACCGCTACGAACGCCGCCTTTACTCGCTGAATAGGGGGCGAATCCGAGGTGGCAACGACAACCACGCTGCGTGCCAAACCCTCTGCACCGAGGTCTCCATCAAGAAATTCCCGAACCTCTCTGCCACGCTCGCCTATCAGCGCCACGACATTGACATTTGCCTCACTCGAATTGGCAATATCGCCAAGCAAAACACTCTTTCCCACTCCGCTGCCCGAGAAAATACCTACGCGCTGCCCCCTGCCAAAGGTCAATATACCGTCCATCGACCTGATGCCCAAAGCCAAAGGACTGGTGATTCTCTCCCGGCTCAAAGGCGGCGGACTACTTGCATCTAATGCCTTCTTATCCGTCCCTGCTAACGGGCCTTTATTATCTATAGGCTCTCCCAACCCATTCACTACCCTACCCAAGATACCTTCGCTTAAGATAATATGCCGGACAGTAGTGCGTGCGGTTACCGTATCGCCCGGCGATATACCATCTATATGCTCCAACGGCAACAGGATAAGATGGTCATTCTGGAAACCTACCACTTCAGCTAACACACGCCGACCATCACGAATCTGGATGCCGCAAAGTTCTCCTAAGCCTATTGCCGGACCGGTAGATTCGACCGTCAGGCCGGAGACCCGGACCACAAAACCCTGACAATCCAACAAATTTACATCGCGCAGCGCCGAGTGAAACTTCTCAAAATCAATCAAACTGTTACTAACCTCACTCGCCCCGTTAGAAATCTTTCCTTTTTGTATCACCCCTTCAGAATCAATACATCTCTCGTTTGTCCTGTTAACAGCAGGGACTTCTAATGGGTTCATACCACCTGTTGCAGAATTTCTAACGGGGCTTGCAGCCATAACTCATTCCGCCTTTTTAAGTGCTTTACCAATTCTTTCCAGATGTTCGTTAATCAACGATTCGATTATTCCTTTGGGGCTTTCAAGCAGGCATTCTGCCCGCCCGATATTCGGGTCAGAAACAAACTTAACGCCGGTTAAGGCGCCGTCCGGCTCATCCTGCTGTGCCTTCTGGCATTGCGCAAGGTCTTCAGGATTTAAATGCACCACTATATCCTGGCGCGTTGGAGCATTGTTGAGGGCTTCCTTAACGATAGATTCTATTTCATACGCACCATCTTCTACTTTTTGCATCAAAATCTTTCTGGCAATTTCCACCGAAAGTTTGGCAATTTCTTCTTTGTGCTCGACAAATAATTTGTCGTAAAACTCATTGAGCTTGGTAACCACACTATTAATTGCCTGGTAAGCCTGCGAAAAAGCAGTTTTCTGAGCCTCCGAATCCTGGGTCAGAATTTGCTCGGCATTCGCTGCTGAACCCGCTCGGCCGCGACCGGCGGAATCATCAAGGATTTTAGCTGAGGCAATCGGCTTTTCAAGATGGACTGTAAGTGTCTG
>CAYTND010000174.1:0-3838 GCA_964438965.1 uncultured Pirellulales bacterium | reverse complement strand
TCACTCTAAGTGTCCCTTGCTCATTGGCATCCCGCAGCGGACCGACAACTTCTTCTCTGGCATTAAGAACTTCTTTTTCCAGCGGCTCCTGCATCAATGAGATTTCTTCATCAAGCATAGCCGCAGCACGCTCAGATATATTCGAGCGTATTTTTTGCACGACATCTTCATCTGCTCCATAAAGCGCCACCGCTAATCTGCCCGGCTCCACGGTTCGCAGCGCTTCCTGCATAGACCTGTCCGCTATTGATGAAATATCTTCCCAAGTTATCATCAAACGCCTTACCATTGTGGATGTTTCCTCATCGTGTTTGCTGATCTCATCAAGTAGCTGGTCTCGCAGGTCTTTTTCCAGACCACTTAACACAATAGCCAGTTTTCGTAAAGTCTGCTCCGGTTTTTCTGCAAGAGTCTCTCCTTTGAAACTCTCCAGCCGTTCGCTAAATGTAAATGCGATCCGCTGCTTCACTCCACCGCCCACCAGTTCCGGATTCGTCATCCTGCACACAGCTTTAAGTCGGGCTTCATCGCTCAAACGCGCCAGAACCTCCTGGCTTTTCTTTGGAGTCAGCTCTGACAGCACCACAGCTATCGTCTGTGGATGTTCACCTTCCAAGGCAAGAACTAATTCGTCCGTGCTTGCCAAACGAATATCCATAAACAGGTCTTTATTTCCGGTAGCCTTTTTAACCCGGGACTGGATTTGCGTGGCCCTGTCTTTGTCAAGGACGCTTACAAGCATTTCGTCAAAAAAAGCTTTCATATTAAATCTATAAGTTTGCTTTTTTTGAAGTGAGCTAAAGAACTCATGGGCCACTTTCACTTGTTCTTTGGCATCTCCCTGCTCCGATGCGTCGATTCGCGCAAGCTCCATAGCAATCTCCTGAATTTCTTCGGCGTCAAGTCCCTTGAGCAGTTCAGTAGCAGTTACAGCATCCAGACTCATTAACAACATCGCAGCTTTTTGTTTACCCGTCAACATCGCATCATTCTTCTATAAATGTAAGCTCACCTTTCTCATTCATTTCCCGCAAGACCTGGACAATTTCCTCTCTGGCTTGCTCAATATCTTCCTTTCCGTAAGCTGACACAAGTAACGCCTGCTCATTGAGAACAACAGCCATCGGCTCAGAGATATTGTATTTTATTTTCTGAACGAGCTTATTGTCGGCCTTGACCAATGCCAACGCTAATTTCTTTACGTCAATTCTTCTCAAGGCCCTCTGCAGCGACCTGTCAGCAAGTTGTGGAATATCCTTCCATACTATCATTAAGTCAGCTACCATTTCACCGGCCCGTTTGTCTTTGCGCTGTATGAAGCCGAGCAGACCATCTCGAATCTCTTTACCCAGGTTCCGCAAAATCACAGCTAATTTTCTTAAAGACGGTTCAGACTGTCCTGCTGCGGCCTTGGCCTTCGCCGCGACGAGTGTTGGTGAAAGTCCACCTGCACATCCGTTCCACCGCAAGGTGTCCTGCGGATTGCTTTCGCAAGAAAGCACGGAGGCAGCAATAGCCTCAAGACGCCTGCAAACCACTTCCGCTATTCGTGTCTTTGCTTCGGCGCTCATAGCCCCACAACCGCTCATCCTGTTGACAACACTAACTCGGATACCCCAGTCCAAAAAGCTGAGCACTTCCGAGTTTTTCTCCTTCGGCAGTTCTGATAAAACTACCGCAGCAGTCTGAGGGTGCTCATTCTCCAGAACCGATGCTATCGTTTGGGGCGGGCGTGAACGAATAGATATGAAAGGGTCGTCTTTGTACAGCAGTTCCTGTATTCCGGTCTGGATCTGCTCTGTCTTCTTATCACCTACGGTACTCTTCAATACTTCTTTCAAAAAGCCATTAAGGTGAAAACCCCGATTGGTCTGCAGCGAATTACAGAACTGCCGGGCAAGTTTCAAGCTCTGCCTGTTCCTGCTGAAACCAGCGGCATCCAGATGTGCCAATTCCACTGCCAATTCCTGAACCATCTTGGCGTCAACACCTTTAAGCAGCTCAGCAGCGGTTGCCGAATCCAGGCTCATCAACAACATTGCAGCCTTTTGTTTACCCGTCAATACCGTTTTCGTATCTCGGAGCCGCCCGTCCTGCTGCGGCCTCGGCCTTCGCCGCGACGAGTCAGAAGTCCGCAACGGACGGATACCTGCCTTGTATCTCGTTTGAAGAAATTTTCTGCTCGAAATTTGATATTCCTTGTTCGGCATTCGATATTCACGTCTTGTATATCGTGCTGCTTATTGTTTCGCTATACGCATTACGATTCATGCATTGCGATTTTTATTCCGCCTTTTCTTCGAGCCAACTAGCAAACAATTGCCTGACACGCTCAGGGTCTTGTTCCAAAGCACCGGCTATCTGTTTGCGCAAGACTAATGGCTCGGAGCTCCCGCCTCCACCTGGAAGAAGCCCGGCGGCGCCTTCAGCTCCGGGCAATTGCCCTGCTGCGGCCGTCGATGCCACCTTACTCTTTGCACCACGGAACATACGAAGAACGAGCAGCGCGCAAACTGCCATAATGCCTAAAGAAGCCTGACGGGCAATTGCTATATAGCGAGGCCAACTGGAAGGCTCTTCCTCAACAAGTGATTCAAACGGACGGTTAAACTTAACATCAACTACTTTGATTGCAGTTTCATCCTCAAGGCCAAGAGCATTTTGGATAATTGCCACCACATCAGATTCTTGTATTATCTTTGCAGTGCTGCTACCGGAACCTGCTTCATTAGCATCTGATATCGACAAGTCAACAAATGCCGCTACTTTCAGAGATTTTATTTGGCCCGGCAAAACAAGCTCCTGTGTTACAGTCTTGCCGATCTCGTATTCAGTCTTAATTATTTCATCTTTCTTTATACTTCCCGGTATGGCCGGCTCGCCCGCTGCCGATGGTGTGCCGGCTCCAGTTTCAGAATTGCTTGTAATCTCTTCTGTAGTAGCAACTCCCTTCGGGTCAAGCTTTTCCGTAACGGTGCTAACGCTGTTCATATCGATAATGGCACTAACCTTTACCGTTGCCCGGCCGGGGCCTAAAACAGCATCAAGCATCTCCTCAACCTTGCGGGCTAAACTCTCCTCCACCCTTTCCCTATAATCCTGAACAGTACCTGCCCCGCTGGCCATAGTCGGGTCAGATTCACGAGAAAGAAGATTGCCCTGGCTGTCTATCACGGTAACATTTTCTGACGTAAGCCCCTCAACACTGCCGGAGACCAGATGAGTAATTGCCGCGATATTCAAAGCGCTTAATTTATAACCCGGTCTTAGTCGAAGAACCACAGAAGCAGTGCTTTTGCCGGCATCAGTTGTAAAAAGCGTTTGTTCAGGGCTTACTAAATGGATACGGGCGTGAACGACACCGTCTATCATTTGGATGCTCTTGGCAAGCTCTTCCTGTAGTGCTCGCTTGAGGTTGACGCTTTGGACGAACGGGCTGATGCCGATTTTTTCATTATCAAATATCTTGTAACCGCCCTGTTCACCTATTGGAAGGCCCTCTTTTGCCATATCCAAACGAAGCTGATATACCTGTTCTTTCGGCACATAGATACTTGTCCCGCCGTTTCGCAATTCGTAAGCAATACCTTTATCACTGATTTTCTCTGTAATCTTAGCCGCCTCTTCGGGCGCAATTTCCTGGTATAGCATTCTCATATCAGGCCTGCGGGCCCAATAAGTAAGCAGAGCACCGGCAGCAACAAATGTAAGAAAAAGCGCAATAAGCAAGGCCCGCTGAACGAGGCCTATCTTTTGCCAAACCACCATTATCTTTTGGAAAAAGTTCATTAAGCCCCTTCATTAATTGGTGAGTGGCTAAAGGGCCTAAAATTTGAAG
>CAYTND010000173.1:0-5386 GCA_964438965.1 uncultured Pirellulales bacterium | reverse complement strand
CCGTACCAGTCTGGCGGAGTCCTGCCCACATTTTCGATGAGCGCCTCGACCTCGGCTCTCGTCCGTGTATTATCCTTGCGTTTTTCTATTCCTTCCCCTAAGTTGCTCGTGGCAAGCAGCAGGACAACGGCTGCAACGCACAGAAGGAGGCGACTCGCTCCCCTTATCGGGGGGCAAAGTCGATTCATACGAAGACGAGGCGTCCCGAGCATACGAATGCCATAGCGAATATCTTGCGGCAGTACTCCCATTAGGCTACCTCCCCGACCTGTTTCTCTTCCACGATACGGCCGTCGAAAAGCTGAACGGTACGATCGGCCTGGCGGGCGTACCGCGGATCGTGCGTGACCACGCAGATTGTAGCTCCTTCACGGTGGAACTCGGCCGGCAGAGCCATCACAGTTTCTCCGTTGTTAGAATCCAAATTGCCCGTGGGTTCATCGGCAAGCAGAATGGCCGGCTCTCCGACCACGGACCGAGCAACCGCCACCCGCTGCTGCTGACCGCCAGAAAGCTGGCCAGGGTAGTGTTTCATCCGGTGCGACATTGCAACCCTCTCCAGGGCCTCGCGGTCATACCTCGGCTCGGCACCTTTGCCGAGCATATCGAGGCTCGCCTTGACCTGGTCGCCGAACACATCGCCCACCGCCCAGAGATTGACGCCCCTTCGGGTACAGGTCAGGGCCTGCGAGGCCGCACTGGTCCCGCGACCACCGCAACCGATAAGACCAATACGTATTTTATCGGAACCTGCCGCAAATATTCGGTTTGTTCCCGACGCCAAACTCACCGTCCCCAATGCCGCTGATGTTCTGATAAAATCTCTGCGAGTTAACTCATGACTTTTTCTGCTTGTCCTTTTTCTCATCAATATCTTTTTTCGTTTATGATAGATTTTCCCTTCCCAAAGCATGCCTGAACTCCATTTTGCAGAAGCCTTTTACCGAACTTTGCCCTATAAAGCAACCCTGGGTGACACCCTCAAACTTATTTGGGAGTGCTGAAAATAACCTTTGTGCTCATAAGGATACTTGCAATCAACCACGCAGTCAAGCGCAATTTCGAGACTGACTATGAACTTGAAACAGGCGTTTTTTCCGGACTTTATAAGGACGCTAATCAGGCGATTAGGCTATTTGACTAAAGTCACAGGAATGTATAGACGAAAACGACTTCGTGTGCACTGGCTACTTTGGTTTGCCCATACCTTCGCAGAGTGAGCTTCTTATGGAAAAGACACAATAGTAATGCTTCGGCAGATGAAATAACCAATGGCGGCCTGACTTTACTTTGGCCGGGAGATAATCAATGTCAGGGCACAAAAGGAATAAGGCAGGATTAACCAAAAAAATCTCATCGGTTTTCAAAGGAGTACCGATGCAGCAAAACGATAGTGCCCAGCGGCCTTATGGCGCACCTGAACAGCGCCGCGCCGCCCATAACGAGCCGGAACCACAGCCGCAGGAACTCCAGACTCCGGAGCCGCAGGTACCCCATATCTCTAAAACGCAAATTAAAAGAACATCTCACCGTAACTTCTTAAGTACCTTGTTTAGCAAGAAAAAGGCCAATGCAATGGCCAAATTAGAAGAAAGGCTAAAGGCCGAATCCCAGGCAAGGGCCGAAGCAGAGCAAAGGCTAAGGGCAGAAATTCAAACTAAGGCAGCGGCGGAACAAAAAGTGAAAGCTGAAGCAGAAAAGATGCTACTCACGCAGTATCGCAGGTATAGTGTCTTGGCAGAGAGGGCCGAGGCTCAGGCTAAAGAGGCCATAGCGGCAGCCGAGGCAAAAGCAGAAGAAAAAGTCCGGTCGTATGCCGCGGCACTAAACCAGGCAGAGGAAAAGTTAGCCAAAGCTGAAGAAAAGGCAAAGACTGAGGCTATAACCAGAGCAAAGGCGGCAGAAGAGGGCCTGAAGGCTGAAATCGAAAAACGACAAAGAGTCGAAGCCCGGGCTAAAGAGGCGATAGCGGCAGCCGAGGCAGAAGCAGAAGAAAAAATCCGGTCGTATGCCGCGGCACTAAACCAGGCAGAGGAAAAGTTAGCCAAAGCTAAAGAAAAGACAAAGTCTGAGGCTCTAACCAGAGCAGAGGCAGAAGAGGGCCTGCTCGCCTCGGCGAAGGCCGAAGCCGCAGCCGGGAAGGCCGAAAGCAAAGAACCAAAAAGCCTCAACGCTCAGCCTCCACAGAAGATAAAGACTTTCAAGCGAATCCGCCGGCACGTTTTTCATATAGGAGTTATAAAGAGGATATTTGCCTTGATTTCAGCATTAGTAATTCTCTCAGCTATAGCATTATTTGCAGTGAGCGCGCTCAACGACCCGCCAGTGGCCGAGCCTGGTAGTGTAACGACACAGGAGGAGACACCGGTGCAGATTACCTTAATGGGAAGTGCCCCCGATGGAGAGCAGCTGACCTACAAAATAGTAACAGGTCCGTCCCACGGGAGCTTGAGTGGGACAGCGCCCAGTATAACTTACACGCCGGCGTTGAACTACAACGGCCCGGATAATTTCACATTCAGCGTCAACGACGGCAAGGCTGATAGTGACCAGGTGATGATATCGATTACAGTGCTGGCCGTAAACGATGCTCCTATAGCAAATCCTCAGTCTGAAACGGCAAAAGTAAACAAATCCGTATCCGCTGCCTTGACAGGCAGTGATGTGGATGGCGAACCCTTAATGTTCATTATCTGCAAAAAACCTGAGCACGGCATACTCACCTTCGACTCAAACTTCAATACCAACGGAAGGTTCATCTACACGCCCGAACCTTACTTCACAGGTCCGGACATTTTCACTTTCAAGTTGAATGACGGCGAAGTGGACAGTGCCCCGGCAGCGGTATCCATCAATGTCGCTCCGAATCTCCTCCCTGTGGCAAAGCCTCATTCAGTAACCACAACGGAGGATACGCCTGTAACGATTAGCTTTACGGGCAGTGACCCGGATTCAGACCCGTTGGCCTACAATACGGTAACGGGTCCGTCCCACGGGAGCTTGAATGGAACAGCGCCAAACCTGACCTATACGCCCAATGCGAATTTCTACGGGTCGGACAGCTTCACCTTCAAGGTCAACGACGGCACAGCGGACAGCGCTCTTGCAACCGTGTCAATCACGGTCTCCCCGGTCAACGACCCGCCAGTGGCCAATGATGACACTGCGACTACCCGGGAGGACACGCCGGTAGTAACCATTGATGTGCCGGCGAACGACACTGACATAGACAATGACACCCTTACGGTAACCGCTGTCAGCCAGGGCACCAATGGCTCGGTCACCATCAACTCCGACAGCACGCTGACCTATAGCCCCCGCGCGAACTTCTACGGCAGCGATGCATTCACATATACTATTAGCGACAACAAAGGCCTAACTGATACCGCTAAGGTGAATGTTACGGTCAATATGGTCAATGATGCCCCGAGGTTCACTTCAGCACCTGTAACCAAAGCTACAACCGGTGCGTTATATACATACGATGTTAACACCGCAGACCCGGATGTAGGAGATACCTTAACTTACTCCTTAACCACCAAACCTGATGATATGACCATAAATTCCGCTACCGGGTTGATACAGTGGAAACCGACCCAAGTAGGGGATAATAAGGTAGTGGTCAAGGTCGCCGATGGCAATAGCACCCCGGCCTTGGATACCCAATCATTTACCATTACGGTAAACCCGGCTCCGCCCAAGATAACAAAATTGACCGTACTGGATGGCTATAATCAAAGAAACAGAAAAACATTATCAGCAGACGGCAAAACCAACCTTGTCCAATCCAGCGACAACAACCGGTGGGAAACCAGCTTCGGTTCATACGTATCCTTTGATTTTTCAGACGTATCCATCCCGGCAGATGCTGTAATAAGATCAGTCGTTGTTCGTGTCGAGCACTTCGAGGAAGAACGATTTACCAAGGGAAAATTAAAATGGTCTATCGGCACAGGCTGGCCGACTAAGCCGATGGTTTGGGCTTCAATAAATGCTCCTGTGCATGAAGAAGAATCCCACGAGGCTATAGACTCGTGGGATGTTACAGGTGTTGTGGATACACGCGAAAAGATAAATTCACTCCAGTTACAAGTTAAGAATAATGACAACGTTGCTCACAGAAAAACGTTGATAGATTATATCTATGTGCTCGTTGAGTGGGACTAATACTACTCTGTCGAAGGATACGATATGCTATTGCTATTCATTAGCGACCATTCATCTTAGTATATTATACCACATTTATTATTCGATAACAATCAATCGCGGGAAAAATGCTTATACGTAAAGCGCGTACGCGCTTTACGTATGTAACATTTTAAAAAACTCCAAGTTTAAGTACTAAAAACTCATGAACGGCTGAGCTGACTTGCGACTTCCAACGTCAGATTTCAGACATTGGAAAACCAGTCGGCAAGAGACATCCGACAGCTCGTAATTGACCTAATTTTTACTTGACGCCGAGGTCTGGGCGTTTCTTTGCTTGTGCCCGCGTAGAGCCTGCCCTGAGCGAAAAAAAGCCTGCCCTGAATTAGCCGTAGCCCTGAGCCCGTTCGGCTACGCTCAGGGTAAACTCCGTCGAAGGGGAAGTCGAATGGGCGGGTAGCGGGGGTGAATTGCTGTGGGGTCATTCCGTCCTTGATACGGGATCTCTTTTTTTATCTTTTTTTGCTTGTTTTGTCCTCTGTTTCATACTATTATAGGACAACAGCACCCGGTTTATCTCGGCTTTTGACAAGTGAATAATTTATTGCGCTGAACTTCCGGCGTTTCAGTCAAAACCGCCAGCTTTGTATGCAAGGAAATGCACAGGAGCCGGTGCTCCTTTGCCTGTGGGCTTAGAGGGGCATCGCTTGCTTGTTCCTGACGGGCCTTGACTGGGCACGATGTAGCGGTGCCCTTTTTCATTGCGCCGCGATAAAGCAGGAGGTGATGACTTATGAAGCGAAACACTTATTTTTGTTCAGTATTGACGATTTTAGGTTAAGAAAAAGAACGAAACAAATTTAGGAAGAGAAACAAATGGATAAGATAAGAAATATAAACACATGCTTGATAACGTCAATATTTTTGTTAGGGATGGTGAGCACGGCTGCGGGAGGGACGATTTACGTTGATGCCGGTGCCAGCGGCAGCAATAATGGCTCAAGCTGGGCCGATGCCTACAATTACCTGCAGGATGCCCTAACCGACGCGAACACAACTGAAAAGCCCGTCGAAATTTTCGTTGCTCAGGGTATTTACACACCCGACCGGGGGGCAGGATTCACACCCGGGGACAAAGGCGCGGAATTCCAGCTTTTAAGCAGTGTGACCGTCCGCGGCGGCTTTGCCGGCGTCGGCTCGATAGACCCCGAAGCCAGAAATATTGAAGCATATAAGACTA
>CAYTND010000172.1:2789-5392 GCA_964438965.1 uncultured Pirellulales bacterium | reverse complement strand
GCTTTTCATGACCCTGCCCCATATTAAGACCGGTGAAAACGTCATAATCAAAATCACTCGGCGGATCTGCCTGCCTTAAACCGGTTAACGGCCCCTGGCAATCAAAAATATTGTTGCGGGTAATCGTATTGTGACAAGCATGACTGCTGAAAACTCTAAAAGCGCCTTTGGGCTGCAGAGCTGTGTTATGAAAAACATATATCCTACCGCCTTTATACTCGCCTCTTTCACCTACTTTGAGCATACTGCCACCGAGAGGATTCCGATGCGTTCGCCGACTTATTCCAAATATATTTCGGAAGATATACAACGGCCCTTTTGATGTTGCCGCCACCGCGATATGCTGAAATGTATGATGCAGATAATTCCCCCAAATGCGGACATTCATGTTCGCACCTTCGCTTTCAATGGCATCATCCCAAACATTTGAGATGATGTTTCCGTAAATATCCGAATCACGATTTGGGCTGCCTTCATTGCTGAAATTGCTGCTTCCGCCAAAAGCGTCATTAAAGCCATGATCTTCGGTTGAGAAAATGTCATTGTAACGGATGATATTCCCGCCCTTTGAATTGTTTAAGGTAATTGCTTGTGGTCCGTTTGGATGGCCGGTATCCCAATCGTTACTTGCACCTCGAGGGTTATTGATTGAATTTCGTTGAATTACAAGGCGAGAAGTACCTTCTTTTGCGTAGATTGCGCTATCGGAACCGCCGACGTTGCCAAAAGTTCTGGGTCCACCTATTCTACCCCAGAATGTGATACGACAGTCTTCAATAACGACATCGTGAACGTTTTTCTTTATAAGGATGCCGTGGATAGCTGCGTTCTTCAATTCGAGACCACGAATGATCACAAACGAAGCCTCAACTACGATATTATAATCCAGTGTATTTTCGGGATCGATGGTTGTTTTGTAACCCGGCTTTGGTGTAACCAGATGCCAGCCGTCAGCATTTCCCGATTCAGTAATATGAATTGTCCTGGCTTTTACTCCGGTATCGAGATAGGTTGTTTTGCCGATTTTAAATTCTTCATTGCGAGTTCTCGTCTTAAATTGGACGTCATGCCCTCCACAAGCTAATTTAACTTCATATATCGTATCCGGTGCCAGCCCAACAATACTGCCTCGATATTCATTGTCCCGCTCATCAAACCAGAGAGGAAGGGCAGTTTTCCATTCCTTGCTTCCCGAAGGTCTATAATTGACTTTGCACTCTCCTAAGTCCGCAGAATCGACTTTGTAGTATATACCAATACACTCAAATGTGTTTACAGTATATGGATTCTTATGTGTTGCGGCGAAACTTTGGCCAACCGAAATGATTGTCATGACGAACACAAATATTTTTTTCATAGAATTTCCTTCATTCTTTTTAAGATTGGCTTTGTTTGGGTTTGAATTGGGTTTGTTTTCACTAAGTGTCCAATTGTATTTATTTTCATAAGCCTTTTTTTTACAGGACTTTAAGTTAATTCGGCCGTCTTGGAAATTGGGTTTGTTTTGCATAAAAAGAGTTGATTTGTAGAGGGTTCTCGATAGATGTAGAGGAGAATCTCGTCAAACGGATGCGCAGCTCGTATCGGTTGCGTTAAGCGTGTTTCGTACCGGCTATCTGGGTATCGGGTTACCAGGCAGTGATTATCAGAGTATCGGGTTATCAGGGCAATCCTTTCTGATTCCCTGCATCCTGATCCCTTAGTCTGCTGATCTCCGCTCACCGCCATCCCCCTTTCTGATTGATTCCGCCAAAAGACGGCGGATCTGCGATGTTGTCTATGAGCAACGAACTATGAACCATCCATAGTTAGATGCATTATACCATATTTCGAGTTTGATTTCAAGTAGATTTGAAAAAAATGTCCGAGACTCCCCACTGTATTCTGGACGCTCGTTAGTGAGGAGTGAGCTAAAGTGAACTAAAGTGCCTAAAGTGAGCTAAAGTTGGAAGCTTCCGCCTTCGTTAAAACTATGGTGGACAAGTCGGCGGACAAGCGATGCTGGGTGCTCGTAAGATGGTTAGTATTGAGTCGTGAGGAGCCAGAACATTATCGGACGTTGCGGTGTGTGGGTGGGGGCGAGTAAGAGTTTTGAGTGTTGAGTTTTTAGTGTTGAGTCGGGTAGATAGGGAATAGTGAGTGGCTCGTGGCTTGTGATTCGTGGCCCATCCATAGGTCTATTGAAACATTTCCGGGGCCAGGTGCTTCAGCCGGGCACCGATTTCATCTTTACTGTGTCCCATCTGCATGAGCAGGCTGGCATAGTTATTGATAGCATCTTCCATATGAGGGTGCGGATGCCCGGTCCGGCGTGTGAACTGTAGAAAAATCACCAAATGCCGCTGCATCAGCGGCTCTGCCTCTTTAAGGCGATTGGTGGCCTGATACAACCGCGCCAGGTTGTTAAGGTCTATGGCGACTCTGGGATGGTCTTTTCCCAGGGACGCTTCATCTATCTTCAGGGCACGCTGCATCAGCGGCTCTGCCTCTTTAAGGCGATTGGTGGCCTTATACAACTGCGCCAGGTTGTTCAGGTCTCTGGCGACTTTGGGATGGTCTTTTCCCAGGGACGCTTCATCTATCTTCAGGGCACGCTGCATCAG
>CAYTND010000172.1:0-2689 GCA_964438965.1 uncultured Pirellulales bacterium | reverse complement strand
GCGCCAGGTTGTTCAGGTCTCTGGCGACTTTGGGATGGTCTTTTCCCAGGGACGCCTCATCTATCTTCAGGGCACGCTGCATCAGCGGCTCTGCCTCTTTATATTTTGCATTTTCATAATAAACCACAGCCATTTTGTTCATGATCAGCGAATCGTTACCGGTCAGGGTTGTCAGTTTATCGCAATATTGAAGTGCATCCTGAGGCCTGCCGGCATAAGAGGCGTTTTGCATACGGGCCATGTATATCTTAGCTTGCGCCCTGTCTTTTTGCTCCTGGACCTTATCCAGCAGCTTCTGGGTCTTATCCAGTAATTCACTGGCTCGTTTAGTATTACCCACTGCAATGGCCTTTAACGCCAGGGCGTAAGGCCCTGAATCATCTTCTATCTGGGCAGCCAGGTCTTTTGCCTGCTGTGTGGGCTGGGGTACCTGCTGTCGGCCGGTATCCGCTATGATTTGCGGCTGTGATAACTGTTCTTCGAGCTGACGTATGGTTTCCTTGAGTTCTGTGTTTCTTTCCTGAAGGTGTTTGATTTCGTTTTCTGATTGCCCGGCTTCTTTCGAGACTTTAACAAGTGTATCAAGTGCCGAATCCCCGTCTATGCCGGTCGTTACATTTCTTCCGGCAACAATGTTTTTATCTCCATCTATGACAGCGGCCGTATTGCAAGGGCCTTTCTGCCGGATTTTCGTTTGAGTTGTGGGAGGGTCTTTCTTCTTGCGAATGAGCTTTATGATTCCGCCGATTACAGCAAGAGCGGCAGTAACGGCTGCCCCGAATATCGCTATCTGCCATTCAATACGCAGATTCTTGAACCATTCTATCATGAAAACACTCTTTTACTTGCAGGTTTAAATCATAATAGCCAACCTGCCTTAGGTTCCGATTACTTAATTCTCCGCCCCAGTTGCTGAACTCTGCTGGCGGTTTGTAATTGTAGCCATTGCAGGCAAAACTGCAAGATTAAATTCGTATCTCGCGGTTCGTATGTCGTATATCGTATGTCGGGTAACGTATGAAAGAAATTCCGCGTGAAACGTGGGGCTAAGAGCCTATCCGAATCCCGATACATCGGGATTTGCTCTCGCCTGTCATTCCTTCGCTTTGCTCGAGGACAGGTCTGAACCCCGATGTATCGGGACTCTTCGTTGGCCAGATTCTTCGGCTTCGCCTCAGAATGACAAAGGATGAAGGGTTATTCGGATAGGCACTTAAGACAGTCGCTGCCTTTTCCGGTCTATATCGAAAACCAGATTTCTCCGCTCTGCGATGCTGCGCATCACTTCGGTCGAAATGACCCCGCACCAAATTACGGCAGTGGCCTATCCTTCGATTACACTCAGGACACGTTTTGACGTGGAAAGGACAGATGACAGACGACAGAGGACAGACGACAGAGGACAGAACTGATTTCTGACACCTGATTTCTGACTTCTGACATCCGACTTCTGACATCCGACTTCTGACTTCTGATTTCTGAGCTCATCAGTGTGGGAAAAGTGCGAAAGTTGCCATCAAGAACATCTATTTTTGCGCTTGACAGCTTCAAAACTGACTGCTACCATTGCGGTACTATGGGCAAAGCAAGAGCCTTTACGTTAATAGAGCTTTTGGTTGTTATTGCCATTATCGCGTTGTTGATGGCGATACTGATGCCGGCGCTGCAGCGGACGAGAGAGCAGGCCAAAACCGTTGTCTGCCAGAGCCGCTTGAAACAATGGGGCGTTGTCTTTTCGATGTACACCGGTGATAACAATGGCTATTTTCACAGAGGCCACAGGGGTTCAGCAGATCTACCCGGGAACTGGTATAATGCAACGCGGAATTACTGGAAGGACTTCAAATTGTTGCGATGCCCGACGGCCAGGAAACTGGAAAACCCCCACAACAGCCGTTCTGGCGGAACGTTCGCAGCTTGGTGGAACTGGGTGGGCAACGAGGTGGCTAACGTCAAAGGCACGCCTTACGAGGCGCTGGTAGCCAGAGGCTTCATACTTGTTCCCGGCTCCTATGCTATAAATGGCTGGGTTCAAAATCCACCGCCGGGGGAAGATACCAAGGGTCATGACAGCACAAACAACTGGCGGACTATCGACGTTGGATCGTCAGAATCTATACCGCTGATTCTTGATTCTGCATGGTACTATGGTTACCCTTACCATACAGATCTACCTACCGAGTGGCATGACTTCTTTAAATCGGGGGAACGTATGGACAAGTTCTGTATAGACCGGCACAGAAACGGCAGGATAAACGGCATTTTTCTGGACCACTCTGCCCGACTGGTAGGACTTAAACGGTTATGGAGACTGAAGTGGCACAGAAGTTTCCCGGCAAATGCTCCGCCGCCAAACTGGGCGACGGAGGCGCCCTGGATGGAGTCGCTTCCAGAATAATAATGAAATGGTTCGACAGGCAAATATTCAAGCAGAGAGGAGGCGTATTATGAGAGAAAGAACTTGTCTGACGACAGTCAAGATTCGATTCGTCAGAGAGCTTGTGTTTCTTGTTTTGGCATCATCTTTCCTGTTGGTAGCGGCACCGCAAGGTGTCCGCCGCAAGGCGTCCCTTTCGGGACTGTGGAGTGCTCAGCCCCGACACAGGTCGGGACAACAAGAGCGAACAGCAAAGGAAATTCTGGATACAACCCAGGTGAAGGGCGGACTGGTCGTTCACATTGGGTGCGG
>CAYTND010000171.1:0-5393 GCA_964438965.1 uncultured Pirellulales bacterium | reverse complement strand
CTCGCTGGAGCCAAAACGAAACTCGCCTGCCGGCGGTCAAGACCTAATTTCTTTATCAGTTCTTAGTACCGACGTCCGCCGCCGCCGCCACGGCCACCACCACCACCACCACGACCACCACCAAAACCACCTCTTCCACCTCCGCCACCACCGCCACCACCGCCACCATCACGGCGTGTAGTTTTGGGGCGAGCTTCATTGACATTTACAGCGCGTCCCATCAAATCCTTGCCATTCATTTCTTCGATAGCCTTTTGCGCTTCCTGCTTAGAGGCTATTTCCACAAATCCGAACCCTCTGGATTCACCGCTAAATCTATCCTTTATAATGTTGACAGATTCGACCTGTCCAAAAGCTTCAAAAGCCTGACGCAAGTCGTCTTCGGTTGCCTCGTGTGACAAATTTCCCACATAAATATTCATTTCGATTTCCTTTTTCAGACATTAAACTATTTATTCCAGCATTGCGGCTATCATTGCTCACCGCATTGCTACAGCCATATATTCTTTAACTAACACTCTCAACAAGCACTTTAACAAAGATTATCCTTTTCTACCAGCTAATATTCCTGAAATTCCCAAATATGGAACTGAATTTATGGGCAGTATAGGACAAAACATCGCTCTTGGGAAGCTTAAAATATAAAAAAGTGAAATATTGAAGTATATTTTACCGAATATGACACAGTTTCTATTGTCCGGAGACAGATTCCCTATATTGATTTGGCCGAAAAGACAAGTGGCGAAAGCAGGATTGATTTCTTTCTGCGTTCAAAAAATCCGTGCAACCTATGTACCTGTGGTTATAATATGGAATTATGAAGTTACCGGAATTGCAAAAAGCTGAAAAATACGTCGGCCTGTACATCTTCGACTTTGGCGACCACGCCGGTGTCGGCTTTACCGCCGAAGAAGTAGCTGAGCTTCTCGAAAGTGAAAAATACAAGCAGGGCAAAGTCTATAAAATACACAGAGCCTACCCCGATGGTAAGCTCGAAATAAAAGGCGTCCCAGCCCAAACATTTCAGCTTGAGGCAGGGATGTTCTTTTATTCGAGTGCCCTGGAAACCGCCAGGGGAGATTTCAAAAAGCTTGTTGGTTTAGCTGTTGGGACCGCACCCCCCTGCCGAGCCAAGGTGCATCTGGCTGAATACAGTAATGATAAATTCGCGGTGGTTTTTATTTATCCAGCCGAGTACGATGACGAGGTCAGCTTATGGCTTTTAGACGGCCAATACAAAACCAGCGGCGCCGCCGAAGGCGGCATCGAGGCGGTTCAAAGATACTATGATTACAAGCCGAAAATTCTGGACAGACATCAGTTGTTCGGCAAATCCGAACCGATAAGCAGAACCGGCCAGGAGCTGTTAGCCGGCCTGAAATTGGCTGTGCAAAGATAATCTGTAATTATTAAAAAATAGTGAATCGCGTCCCAAACAAACCACGAATCATAAGTATGCGTGTGCGAACCAAGATAAATTCATTTCTCAGCTTGCTTGCGGCCGGCTTGCTGACAGTATTCGGCAGGTCCCCGGCCAAGCCCACTACAAAGGATTTGAATCGAATGGAGTTCAAATCCAGCACGCAGCGTTTGGGGATACGATTTAGCGAGAGGATTCGTGAGGTCTTTCGGTTTAGATGGATAAAAAAAAGTTGAAAGTTCAAAGTTAAAAGTTCAAAGTTGAAATATAAAAACCATTTGAGCTTTAAAGTTAAACAGGTTTTTAATTTCATATTATGATTTTACATTTTTCTCTTTAAGGATTTCCTTTTTGGTGTTGAAGCTCTTATGGCTGAATTCCATATATATCCGCCACCTGGAAATGTTCCCGTACTTAGCGAAAACGCTTTGACGGTCCTGCGAAGCAGATATCTAACCAAGGACCATCACGGCAAGTGTATCGAAACACCGGCCCAGTTTTTCAGCAGGGTAGCGTCATTAGTAGCTGAAGCTGAAGCCAGGTACGGAGCCGACAGCGGCGAAATCAAACAGTGGCACCGAAAATACTACGATTTGATGGCGTCTCTGAAGTTTTTGCCCAACTCCCCTGCCCTTATGAACGCACAACGTCGGGGAATGCTCAGTGCCTGCTTTGTGCTGCCGATTGAAGACAGTATAGAAGGGATATTCGAGACGATTAAGCAGACCGCCCTGATTCAGCAGGCCGGCGGCGGAACCGGATTTTCCTTCGATAGATTAAGGCCTACAGGCGACCGTGTTGCCTCCAGCGGCGGGACAACATCGGGGCCGATTAGTTTTTGGCGCGTTTTTTCTGAAACAACAAACGCAATTCAGCAGGGTGCATTTCGTCGCGGCGCGAATATGGGTATGATGAGTACCGAACATCCGGACATACTGAAATTCCTGCACGCCAAGCAAAACCTACAGGCCTTCACCAACTTCAATATCTCCGTCAAAATCACCGATGACTGGATGAAGAAGGTACTCAAATCCGGCGAAAGCCTGCACATCGTTAAAAATCCCCGCACCCAGCAAAGGTATTTATTGCCGCGGCGAATTGACATTACAAACTACACAATAAACGATTTGCACAAGCTGACCGGCAAAGGCGAGCCTCGCTCAAAACGAGCAGGGCAATTTTATACCGTCGGTAACATCTGGAAAATAATTGTTAAGTGCGCACACAAAACCGGCGAGCCGGGCGTGGTTTTTATCGACCGAATCAACCGTGACAACCCGACGCCTTCGCTGGGCCGAATAGAAGCAACCAATCCCTGCGGCGAACAACCACTGCTGCCTTATGAGGTCTGCACGTTAGGCAGCATCAACCTTACCAAATTCGTGAGCGTCGATAATGACAAAGCAGATATAGATTGGCCGGCGCTGGCCAATACCGTTAGATTAGCTGTACGATTTCTGGACAATATTATCGATGTATGTAAATATCCGGTCAGAGATACTGTCCGCCTGGCGCAAGGCAATCGCAAAATCGGCTTAGGCGTTATGGGCTTTGCGGACTGCTTGTTCCTGCATGGGATACCTTACGATTCACAGCGTGGTATCGAATTCGGCTCGGAGCTTATGAACTTTATCAACATAAACGCCCGCAAAGCCAGTAGTGAGCTTGCCGATTTGCGTGGCCCGTTTCCAAATTGGAGTCATAGTATCTGGCGTACGCAAAGAGCGAAAAAGGTCCGCAATGCTTCTATTACCTGCGTAGCTCCGACCGGCACTATAAGTATCATCGCAGATTGTTCTGGCAGCATTGAGCCGATTTATTCACTGGTGTTTGTCCGGCGGATTTTAGACGGCTCAAAAATGCTCCAGATAAATCCGATTTTCAAACAGGTGGCTGAAAAACATGGCTTTTACAGCAAAAAGCTGGAAAAGCAAATTGCCAAAACCGGCAGTATTCAAAAAATGGCCCAAATCCCTCCTAAAATACGCAGGTCCTTTAAAAGCACCTATGATATCAGTTCACAATGGCATATTCGTATGCAGGCGGCATTTCAGCAACACTGCGACGCAGCAGTCAGTAAGACCATAAATTTCAGTGAAAACGCCACGGTAGCCGCCGTTGATAAGGCCTATAAATTAGCCTATCAGCTTGGCTGTAAAGGGGTTACAATTTATCGTCGGCACAGCCGGGACCGTGAGCCGATGAGTCTATTTTATTAGTACACAGCACACAGCACATAGAATCCTGCCTGCTGGGTATGTAACTCCCTTTTGCACAAACTTATTGGAAAAGGCCTGTATAATTTTCTTAAAAAACATTGATTTTTTACTTGACGGCAAGATTGCTAATATAGTATAAATAAAGTAAGTGTTGGTGGAGTTTTTGAACTATTCGGCAACTACTGCACGAAATCTTTTTAGTTTTCCGAATAGAGAAGGAAGGAGGTAGTGCCAAGTCGTAAAAGAATCGTCCCGGGTAGATAGTGAACTTGTTGAAGGTGCAAGTTCTATTTCTTGTTCTGTTAGAAAACAACGAGTGTTTTGGTGTGTGGCCAAAGCGTAATCCCTAATTATTTTAACCTTTTTTGAAGGAGATAAAGAAATGAAAAGTAAGATTGTTATTTTGGTATTTGTTTTAGCTTTGAGCGGTTTGACTCAGGCCCAAACGACCTACATAGTCCTTGAAGAGGATTTCGAGGGTTTGGCTTTGGGTCCGAGCCCGGAGGAGGCCGCGGGCACTGAAGGAGTCTGGACGGACACGCCGTCGCCCGGTTGGTTTGTCGATGAGAGTGGTGTTCCGGGAATCGGCGATCCGGCCATTGATGGTGTGACCGACTGGGCCGGTTGGGCCTTCGCGGAAAAGCAGTTCTGGATCAACACCGATGGTCAAAGGCGTGGGGAGTTCACGTTGGGACAAGGCACCGTAGCGGTAGCCGATGGCGATGAGTGGGATGATAGCGGTCATCCGCCCGGCTACGTTGTTGCATTAGACCCCTATGATACCTGGCTCAGTACCCCTGCAGTTGATATCTTCGCTTCTAAGGCCGGTACGATTCAACTCAAGTTCGATTCGAGCTGGCGTCCGGAGTATGATAGCAACTATCACCAGACGGCGAATATAACTGTCTCCTTCGATGGGGCCGAGCCTATCGAGGTGCTCCTGTGGGAATCCGATTCAACCAGCATGAACTTCAAGGACGACAACTCAACCAACGAAACCATCTTTGTCAATTTGGACAATCCCGCAGGGGCCAGTAACATGGTCATTACCTTCGGCTACTTCGACGCCGGCAATGACTGGTGGTGGGCGATTGACAACATAATGGTGACAGCGGTACTGAGGCCGGAGGTGTCCCATAATCCAAACCCGCCTAATGGAGCGTCAAACGTGCTTTTGAAGACGGTCCTTAGCTGGACGCCGGGAATTTACGCGCCCCCAATCAATGGGCACAAAGTTTACCTTAGTGAGAACTTCAACGACGTTAAAAACGGAACCGCGGTAGCCGTCATTCAGGATTCTAACAGCTATGATGCTGCTGGACTTCTCGATTTCAGCACAACCTACTATTGGCGAATCGATGAAGCCAACAGCACTACCGGCTGGGATGAAGGCAATGTCTGGCAATTTACGGTCGAGCCCTTCACTAATCCGATTGCCAGCGAGAGCATAACCGCCACAGCTTCCAGTACACACCAATCAGATGTGGATGTGGGCCCTGAAAATACCATCAACGGCTCAGGACTGGATGCTAATGACCTGCACTCGACGGAACCGGCGGATATGTGGCTCAGCGGCAGTGGTGAACCGGGGTCAATCTGGATCGAATATGAGCTCGGCAAGGTTCACAAACTGCATGAGATGTGGGCATGGAACGCTAATCAAATGGTTGAGCCTCTTATTGGTTTCGGGCTCAAGGATGTTACGATCGAGTATTCGACCAACGGCACCGACTATACGACATTAGGTACTACTC
>CAYTND010000170.1:0-5395 GCA_964438965.1 uncultured Pirellulales bacterium | reverse complement strand
GTTCGCGGGTGAATCACAGGCAAGAAACAGATACACATATTTTGCCAGCCAGGCCAGGAAGAAAGGATATGTGCAGATAGCAGCGATTTTCGAAGAGACGGCCAATCAGGAAAAGGAGCACGCCAAGCGTGAGTTCAAGTTCTTGCAGGGCGGCGAAGTGGAAATTACAGCAGCGTTCCCAGCTGGTGTTATCGGTAATACACTCGAAAATCTAAAGGCGGCAGCAGCAGGTGAACACTACGAGACAACCGAGATGTATCCGGGCTACGCCACGGTCGCGGAAAAGGAAGGGTTCGATGAAATAGCAGAGGTGTTCCGGAATATTGCAGTTGCTGAGAAGCGGCACGAGGACAGATACGTCGCTTTGGCTAAGAATATAGCCAATGGGGTTGTTTTCAAGCGTGAAAAACCGGTAAGATGGATTTGCAGAAACTGCGGCTATGTGCACGAAGGCCCGGAAGCTCCCGATGTGTGCCCCGCCTGTGCACATTCGCAGGCGCATTTTGAACTGGAAGCTACAAACTATTAATCAAAGGAAAGGTACAGACAATGAAAAGAAGAATTGATAAGAAAATCGTATTGGGGGCTGTCTTTGTGTCGGCTATCGTCTTCGGCTCATTGGCGTATTCGCATTGTCAGGTGCCGTGCGGCATATACGACGATGAGGCCCGGTTTAACATGATTGCTGAGCACACTACTACGATTGAGAAATCGATGAAGCTGATAGAGACCCTGTCCGCCCAGGAAAATCCGAATATGAACCAAGTTATTCGCTGGGTTAACAACAAGGACAAATACGCCGATGAGGTTAGCCATATAGTAACTCATTATTTTATGGCTCAACGCATAAAATTACCGGCCAAAGATGATGTCAAGGCATACAATACATATGTCAAAAAGCTCACGTTGCTTCATGAGATGCTTATCTATGCTATGAAGACAAAGCAAACGACCGACATCGTGAATGTGGATAAACTCAGGTCTTTGTTGGATGAGTTTCATAAGGTATATTTTGGCAAAGTCGGGTAAAGTAAAAGCATGTTACAAGGAAAGAGGTGTATTATGGAGAATACGCAAGCTACTGTGACATTCCAAGGCAATCCCTTGACTCTGGAAGGCAACGAAGTCAAGGTAGGTGACACAGCGCCGGATGTAGAAGTGCTGGCCAATGATTTGTTACCGGTTAAACTTTCCGGCTTTCGGGGAAAGGTTTGTGTAATCTGCTCAGTCCCGTCTCTGGATACTCCGGTATGTGATACGCAGACCAGAAAATTCAATGAGCAAGCTGCATCATTAGGTGATGACGTGGTTGTGTTGACTATCAGTATGGACCTTCCATTTGCACAGCAGCGCTGGTGCGGCTCAGTAAACGCCGAATATGTCCAGACACTTTCAGACCACCGCAAAGCGGAATTCGGCAACGAATTCGGCGTTCTTATTAAGGAATTGCGGCTTCTGGCTCGGGCGGTATTTGTGGTGGACGCAAAGGGGATTATCAGGTATATACAGATAGTTGATGAATTGACCGACGAACCGGATTATGAAGCGGCATTAAAAGCGGTAAAAGAGATAGAAAAATGAGACAACTAAAACCAAATGTTTACGCAGTCGGTGCGATTGACTGGGACAGCAGGCTGTTCGACAGGCTTATTCCGCTGCCGGACGGGACCAGTTATAATTCCTACCTGATAAAGGGCAGCAACAAGACAGCTTTGCTTGATACGGTGGACCCGGCCAAGACAAAAGTTTTACTGAATAATCTTGTCAAGCTTGGGATTGATAAGATTGACTACGTCATTGCGCATCATGCAGAGCAGGACCATTCCGGCTCTCTGCCTGATGTTCTGCTGGTATATCCGGATGCAAAGGTAGTAACGAATCCCAAGTGTAAGGGTATGCTGATTGACCTGCTCGGCATAGAAGACGATAAATTTATCACCGTCGAAGACGGTGAAACGCTCTCGTTAGGCGACAAGACTCTGCAGTTTGTTTACCTACCGTGGGTGCACTGGCCGGAGACTATGGGAACATATCTTAAAGAGGACAAGATACTTTTTCCATGCGACTTCTTTGGTGCTCACCTTGCCTCAAGCAGTTTGTTCGTTGACGATGAGGCGATGGTCTATGAATCGGCAAAGCGATATTTCGCTGAGATTATGATGCCATTCAGGCGGCAGATAAATGCCAACCTTGCAAAGCTTGAGGACTTAGATATAGATATCATTGCACCGAGCCACGGGCCGGTACACAATAGGCCAAAGTTCATCGTTGATGCTTATAAAGACTGGGTTTCTGAGACCGTCAAAAATGAGGTGGTAATGGCTTATGTTTCGATGCACGGCAGCACAGCTAAAATGGTCTCATATTTTGTCGAGGCCTTGATGGACAGAGGCATTACAGTAAGGCAGTTTGAGCTTTCGACGGTCGATATTGGCAAACTTGCGATGGCATTGGTAGATGCAGCGACTGTGGTCATTGGCTCACCTACGGTTCTAATAGGGCCGCATCCGTGTGCGGCTTATGCAACTTTCCTGGCAAATGCTCTCAAACCCAAGACTAAATTTGCTTCTATTATAGGCTCTTACGGCTGGGGCAGCAAAATGGTCGAGCAGTTAGCGGGTATGATGTCAAATCTCAAGGCAGAGATACTTGAACCGGTGTTAGCAAAGGGCGAACCCAGGGAGAGCGACTTTGCTGCGCTTGACAGGCTCGCTGATGAAATTCTGGCCAAGCACAGAGAGGTTGGAATCACAATGCAGAAATGAAAAACTGGATTCCCGCTTTCGCGGGAATGACAATGTTATGAAAGGGATTTATTATGGCTGAAAAACTTCAAATTTACAAATGCGCGGTCTGTGGTAATATTGTCGAAGTGCTTCATGGTGGTGCCGGTGAATTAGTTTGCTGTGGTAAGCCGATGGAGCTTTTAGATGAAAAAACTGCAGACGCCGCAACAGAAAAGCACGTACCTGTAATCGAAAAAATCGATGGCGGCTATAAAGTCAAGGTCGGTTCTGTGCCGCATCCTATGGAAGAGAAGCACTATATCGAGTGGATTGAGCTGCTGGCCGATGGTAAGGCATATCGGCAGTTCCTTGAACCCGGCGGCGAGCCTGAAGCTGTGTTTAACGTTGAGGCCGATTCTGTTAGCGCCAGAGAGCACTGCAATGTACACGGTCTGTGGAAAGGGTAAGAAATGATAAGCAAAAATATGGAAGAGGCCTTGAACAGACAAGTGAACGCAGAGTTGTATTCAGCGTACCTGTATTTGTCGATGGAATCCTATTTTAAATCCTTGAATTTAAATGGTTCTGCCAACTGGATGAGAGTGCAAACGCAGGAAGAAGTAGCGCATGCAATGAAGATTTATGATTTTATAAATGAACGTGGCGGCAAGGTTGTATTGAAGGCTATAGAAGGACCGCCGACAAAATGGGACTGCCCATTGGCAGTTTTCGAGGCGGTTTATGTACATGAACAAAAAGTTACAGGCCTGATTAACGACCTGGTGGATTTGGCTATTAAAGAAAAAGACCATGCCACAAACAGCTTTTTGCAGTGGTTCGTCAATGAGCAGGTAGAAGAAGAGTCCTCCGCCGACGAAATAGTACAACAACTAAAAATGATGGAAAATGCACCGGGTGGGATGTTTATGCTCGACCGCGAATTAGGCCAGAGAGTATTTACACCGCCTGTAACGGCAAAAGGAGAATGATAATGGCTATTACATTTAATGCAAATGAGATTTTCGAGATGGCAGAGGAAATCGAAGGAAATGGTGCCAAGTTTTATCGTCAGGCGGCAGAAAATGCTGCAGATAAGGAAACAAAACAAATGCTGCTTGATATGGCTGTTGTGGAGGATGGCCACCTCAAAACTTTTGAGGAAATGAGAAAACAACTCAGTGGCCAGGAAAAGGGCTGGACAATTTTCGACCCTGATAATCAATCAGTTTTGTATCTGCAGGAAATGGCTGATGCTCGGGGTTACGAAGGTAAAATAACGCCAACGAAAGAACTGACCGGCAACGAAACTACGAAGGAAATTATCGAGATAGCTTTGAATTCTGAAAATGAGTCGGTTGTTTTTTACCTGAGCCTGAAAGACTTAGTGCCGGTCAAAGCCGGCAGGGACAAAGTCGAGGCGATTATTATCGAAGAACTGAGCCATATTACTACTCTGCTAAAGAAGTTGAAATCTTTGTAATAGTTGACAAAGTTCGAGTTTGGAGCAATTCCCAAGACCGAAGCTCTCTGTGGAGAGGAAAATGTTAGAGTTGGAATCGCTGTTTAAGCTAAGTTACGGGATGTGCATAATCAGCTCGAAGAAGGATGACAGATTCGCCGGCTGCATAGTCAATACTGTATTTCAGATTGTGCCTGAGCCATTGATGGCGGCAGTAAGCGTTAATAAAAAAAGTTTGACTCATGAGTACATTACCGACAGCAAAGTTTTCACCATATCGGTTCTTGCTGAAGGCACACCTATGGAGTTCATGGGGAGATTCGGTTTCAAGACCGGCAGAGACATAGACAAATTTGAGCAGGTAAGATACAAAATAGGTCAGACCGGCGCACCAATAGTTTTGGACAATACGGTCAGTTTTATTGAAGCTAAGGTTGTCGATGTAATCGACGTTGAAACACACACGCTATTTATCAGCGAGATTATAGCTTGTGAAACGATTGATGACGACAAAATACCAATGACATATACTTACTACCGGGATGTCAAACACGGCATGACGCCGCGGACGGCGGCGACTTACATAGAAAAGAAACCAAAGAAAATATCAGGACAAGGAGCCAAAGAAATGAAAAAGTATAAGTGTCTTATGTGCGGATACATTTACGACCCGGCTGTTGGTGACCCTGACAATGGGGTGGAAGCAAATACCGCTTTTGAAAATTTGCCCGACGATTGGGTATGTCCCGATTGCGGCGTCGGCAAAGATGAATTTGAGCCGGTGCAAGAGTGAACACCATTACAGGAAAACTATAGACATTATTTGACAGAAGCCCACAATAAGGAGCGGATGTTGTGCCGGAAATCAAGCCGACAATAGATAATAGGGAGATTCTTTGTGCAGAGACTGTGGCAGGTCCTAATGCTTTGGTTGTTTTTGGGGCATCAGGCGACCTGACGCACAGGAAACTGCTTGTGAGTATCTTTCGGCTATTCACGCAGGATTTACTTAATGATGGATTTTATCTGTTAGGATGTGGCCGAAAAAAATTCTCCGATGAGGATTTCCGCAAAAAGGCAGAGCAATCAATACGAGAGAATTCCGACTTTCTGTCCTCTAAAGAGTTAGACGCTTTTACGAGCAGGCTTTATTACGTAGATGGTGATTACAATGACGCAAACTTTTACAGACGTATCAAAACCAGACTTG
>CAYTND010000169.1:0-5426 GCA_964438965.1 uncultured Pirellulales bacterium | reverse complement strand
AAAGAGACATTGTGCGACATTTGGCACCGGTAACGTCTGCGATTCTGCTGGATCCGGAAACGGCTGCCGGGCAATGTGTGGCGGACGGCTCAATGCCCGGTACGACAGGATTGATTGTTGCTTTGGATACCGGCTCGACCGGCGACCCTTTAAATCGTACGACAGGCCTGGTTGAGGGCTGGTCGGTTGAAAAGACTGTTCGTATGGGAGCGTCAGGCGCGAAAATGTTGCTTTACTATCATCCAGAGGGCCCGGAAGCAAAGGAACGTGAAACGCTTGTTCAGAAAGTAGCACAGGATTGTGCGCGATATGACATTCCTTTTTTCCTTGAGCCTTTATCATGTGCTTCTGACGGCTCGCATAGGCTTTTGCCGCCCGAACAAAGGCGTAAGGTCGTAATTGAAACCGCACGTCGTTTGGTTCCGTTGGGTGCTGACATTCTCAAAGCGGAATTTCCTGTGGATGTGAGCGCCGAACCGGATGAAAATGCCTGGCGTGATGCATGTGAAGAGTTGACGGATACAAGTGAGGTTCCCTGGGTATTATTGTCCGCCGGTGTTTCTTATGATACTTTTTTGAAGCAGGTGCGAGTTGCCTGTGAGGCGGGAGCCAGCGGTGTAATGGTGGGGCGGGCCGTCTGGAAAGAAGCGGTAACGCTGGATATTGTTGCGCGAAACAATTTTCTACAGAGTGTTGGATATGAGCGAATGCGACGATTACGATCGCTTTGTGAGGCGATGGGGCGGCCTTTTACTGAAGTTTATGATTCTCCTGAGCTAAGTTACGATTGGTATCTCTAAGTAATTTAACCTGTTCCACATAAAAACCTCGTGTGCATGCGCCGGCCCTCTGCCATCAGGCTCAGCACCGGCTTTCAGGCTTGCAAGGAGTATCAAAGGAAGTCAGTTTAACGCTTAGTCAATAGGAGACTTCCCTGCGAGATTGCCGAACACCACAACACTTGTGACTATGAAAGGGGTCGAAACTGTGATTTTGAGTTGAAAAATGGGCTAAAATGTGGTTGAAATAAATCTTGACTATCTTATCATAAGTACTTATAAATAAAGAGAGCACATTCACAGGGTTGAAGATTAGGAGCAGACGATGAAAAAGGTGGCTTTGTCATTCTTAATGGTTTGTTTTGGGCTGATTTCAGGCATCGTTCCCAGCGCATCGGCTATAGACTCATCCAAAGGCTTTGCTTTTACGGACAAGGTAGTCTTGGCCTATTACTACATCTGGTTTAACGAAAACAACTGGATCAAAACTACGGCCGAGGGGGGGCGTATGGAAGGATTGGAAGGTCTGCATCCACTGGTAGGCGCCTACAATTCCTGGGATCCCACCATTATTGAAAAACATATGCAGCAGATGAACCGAGCCCTGATTAACGCCCTGGCTGTGTCATGGTGGTACGATACTAAGGCGAATGGTCCAAACCATATATTGGACGTAGTTTTCGAAAAAGCCGTCACTTACAACTTGAAGATCACCATCGATTACGAACATGGCCGGGCTCCCCTGGATACTGTGAGTCACGACTTGTTTTACTTTTTAAACCGGTACAATGATCATCCAGCCATGCTGAAGGTGGAAGGTCGTCCGGTAGTGATGATTTGGACAGCCTGGGCGCATACACCGGCAGAATGGAGGGGAGTGTTTGATAGGTTGGAAAAAGCCGGGATCAACGCCTTTCCTATCATGTCCGGCAGCTATCAAAATGGCAAAGGAAAAGAGTACCTGGGGCCTTTCCGTTCCCTGGAGGAATACACACTGGTGGATATCGAGGATTGTCAGTTAGCAGACTTCATGAAAACCATGCGTGGACATATCGACGATTATAATAGGACCAGAGGTCATAAGAACGGCAAACCGGCGCAGCATCATGCCACAATTTCACCGGGTTATGACGAAACCAAGAATCCCGGGCGTAAGACCAAGAATGGTGGTTTCAAAGGTGCAGGGTGGAAAGATAGGACCAAATTTGGTGTGAATTATCCTGACGACCCCGACGGGGCCTACTACCGAGGCACTTTCGAGGCAGCCATGAGTTCCAATCCCGATTGGCTGCACATTTCCACCTTTAATGAGTTGGCAGAGTTCAGCCACATTGAAGCCACGTTTGAGCACGGATACAAGTATATCGATCTGACGGCTGAGTTCGTCAGAAAATTCAAGGGCCGGAAATAACAAAAAGAAGCATACAGCTTCAGAGGTTGTCACTGGGTCGCCCTTGACGAGCGACGGTTGGGACCAACATTCGTGTACATGCCTTGTTCGTAAGATTTGGTGAAAAGTTCTCCAGCATTACTCAAGAGATCGCACCGTACATTGAAAACGTTCGTAATTATTATGATTTCCGTAAGACCTTGACATTACAACACTTATGAAGTGAACATTTTTTCGAATTGGCAGATAACGAGCCTTCTGGTTGTAGGGCAGTTGTAGGCGTCACCCGATCAAAATGGGGTCATTTTAGAAGTGCCTGGTCGCTGTCCTACAGCTTCTGTTTGCGGCAACTTTGCTCGCCACTTATTGGCCTGTTCCGGCTTGCCCCAGGCCTCGTAGAGTTCGATCAGGTTGTTCCACGACAATCTCCTTTCGGTTGAATCTGAATTGAGACAGGAGGGCTTTCGCATTCTCATCTGTTCAGTTATGCCAAGACCACTTTGGTGCAGGGCGAAACTCTATTCTGCAGTTTTAATCAGTGTTCTCAGTTCTTTTTTGATCCCGCTGTCCAACGAAATCGGCTCGTGTTCTCTCATAAGTTTCACAATTCGCTCTTTTGAGCGGGCGTTGATATCTTTGGAGCCGGCTTTGACCCATTCTTCACGGGATATCCTGTTCAGGATTTTCGGTTCGTAATAATCTGTCCTTAGATACTTGAGAGTTGTTTCGTCAGTCATGAAGTTCCCACCGAAGCCTACTCGCTTAATGGCATCCGTACAAAGCCTGTCATCGTCAGCCGGTATGCCCTCCATCGCTTTTAAGCTAAATCCTACAAGCTCCTCATCGATTCCAAGCTGAACGGGACAAAAAGCCATGCCCTCCTGAACGTCACCGAAGCCGGCGATGCTGGCAGCCCCACTAAGGGCCGGAAGCAGCATCTGGAATGTCCTTTCAATGGCTGATTGAGAGTCTGCTATAAAAGTATCCGACCACGGGCCATGTACATCAACCGGCACGTCGAAGATTTCTTTTGTCACCTGGACACTCCCGGCTGTTATCATGGTCGATTCAATCGAGGCACTCAGACCCATTCCAATCTGCCAGTCCATTGTCATAGCAAGAGGATGCAAAAGTACCGGGGCGCCTGGATTGGCTGTCTGGCAGATAACAACACTCGCCAGCAGTTCGGTATGAAGCAGCTGCACCATACCGGCCAGCGTTAAAGGTCCGGTGGCGCCGGCAATCGGAAGGTTTGCCATGTAAAGGGGAATGCCATACTTGCCGGCGGTTATGAAAACGTCAACCGTCAGTTCCGGAAACTTCAGCGGACTGAGCGGAGAATCAAACAGGCTGAAGACTGGTCGTTTCTTGAAGTTTTCCGAACTACCTGCAACGATTTGGCCCATCTTTACCAGAACGTCGAGGTTTTCTCTGCTGAAGGTTCGGATGTTAACGTGTTTGGATGTGTTCCGGAACAATGTTTCGAGCACGACCAGATCCCTTGTTTCTTCCGGTATATCCTGCCCGTAAAGCGGTGAGACGACGTTAATAAAGTCAAGTGCATCCAGAACATGAAACAGTTCGACGATGTCCTTTGTAAGCATGTCCCGGAACTGCCCTGTGTCGATGTCAATGATCTTATCGACTCCGCCGCCGTTTCTGCAAACAGGCAACCGCATATTGCTTTTTACAATGACATCTTTTGATGGATCTCTGGCCCCAAGGACGAATTTACTTGGGGTTGTGCTCATACATTTCTCGACCAGATCCGGTCTTGCTTTGACAACCTGTTTCTCAAAATCGACCTGGGCACCGCTGTCCCTGAGCATTTCAAGCGCCCCGCGGTGTTCGACCATAAACCCGTGGGTTTCCAGAAGCTCCATCGCATTGGCGTGTATCGTCTTGACCTGGTCATCGGAAAAATACCTGATTCGCAATCCATTATTTTTCACATTCATTTCTACAGAACTCCATCTGTTTTGGTAAAGTCTATTTTGGTAAAGTTTCTATGGCAAGCGTTAAAGTCAGAAGTCAGAAGTCGGAAGTCAGATTATCTGTCCTCCGTCCTCTGTCCTCTGTCTTCTGTCTTCTGCCTTCTGCCTTCTGTCCTCTACCATCATATGGGGCAGGGAGTGCGAAATCAAGCTTAAAAATGGGTGCGAATTTCAACGCTATTTCAAGCCGAGTTTTGAGCTACCTTTCTGTTTTCTTCTCACCAAATCCGGAATTGAATACATTGGATGAGTGTAACCTACATATATCTTGGGTGATGCGAGTAGAGTGGAAAACGGAGTAATTCCTTGAAATCCTGGTATTTAGCATTTACTATTAAGTTACTTATGCTTGCGAGAGTCAGAAGTCGGAAGTCGGAAGTCGGAAGTCAGATTATCTGTCCTCTGTCCTCTGTCCTCTGTTTTCTATATGGCGTTACGAGCCGACTGAAGAATACCTCATTAAGGCCTGCGGTAAGTTATAAATAATCGGAATGATTGAATGGAAGAAAACTTCCTGGTTCTTGATACTATCCCTGTACGCGTTAGTATAAAGGATGTTCTGTTGCAGTTAGGATATCCGAAAGGAACTCGCACTTCCTCCAGAGTACGGGAGAAAGTAAGAGTCCAAATAGCCGAGAACTGGCAGTTGATACAGCCCAAAGGTGCATATTTGAGACTGGAAGGAGTACCACAGAAGGGATTTGAGCTGTTTTGGCAAGCCGAAGGTATTGTTTTGGCACTGGCGACGATAGGTGGGACGGTTGAGAGCAGAGCAAAAGAATTAGTGAATGCCGACCAGGGAGCAACGGGGTTGATCATCGATGCGATAGGAACAATAGCTGCAGAGCAGGTCGCCGATTTTCTGGAAGAAAAGATTCACCGGGATTGCGCCAGTAGCGGCTGGAAAATCAGTCGTCGATATGCCCCAGGCTATTGCGGGTGGAAAATGGAGGCCCAAAAGGAGATATTCAGCCACTTTCCGGACACGCTTGGGATTACCTTGACGAACAGTTGCTTGATGATACCGGAAAAGTCCCTTTCGTTTGTCTGTCTTCTAAGCGCCAGCGGAGATTTTGGCTCGGTTAAAATCGGCAATTGCAGGAAATGTAGTCAAGAGAACTGTCCATATCGGCTGGAGCCCTATGAGACGAAAAATCTCTGATGACTTATCCACGTTCTAAATATAACCTTGACAGTAATGGGATAATCGGTTAAGCCAAATTGCGTGAATAAAGGTTGTCCGACAAGCTTTGGATTGTGTGC
>CAYTND010000168.1:0-5453 GCA_964438965.1 uncultured Pirellulales bacterium | reverse complement strand
ATCCCACCAGCAACGTGAAGGACCGTATCGGAGTAAGTATGATATTAGCTGCAGAGCGTGAGGGTAAAATCAAGCCTGGGGATACCCTTGTTGAGCCGACCAGCGGCAATACCGGCATTGCCCTTGGATGGGTTGCGGCGGCAAGGGGTTATAAGCTGATACTTACTATGCCCGAATCAATGACAACTGAGCGAAGGAAAATACTCCAACTGTTCGGTGCCAAACTTGTGCTTACGCCTGCCGAAGAAGGTATGACCGGTGCGGTCAATAGGGCCAACGAAATCGTAGAAAAAACCGATGGTGCCTTTATGCCGCAGCAGTTTAAGAACCCTGCAAATCCCCAGGTTCACAGGGAAACAACCGCTGAAGAGATTTGGGATGATACTGATGGGGCGGTGGATATCTTTGTTTCCGGCGTAGGTACCGGCGGAACGATCACCGGCGTCAGTGAAGTGCTCAAATCACGAAAACCATCTGTCAAGGCTGTTGCTATTGAGCCGGCTGATTCGGCGATACTTTCCGGAAGCAAACCCGGCCCACATATGATTCAGGGAATCGGGGCCGGCTTTATCCCGGATGTATTAAACATGGAACTCGTTGACGAGATAGTTCAAATAACAAATACAGAAGCGTTCGATATGGCAAAACGCTTAGCTAAAGAAGAGGGCATCTTTGCCGGCATATCATCAGGCGCCGCCGCGGCGGCCGCACTCAAAATAGCCAAACGCCAAGAAAATGCCGACAAACTGATTGTTGTTATTTTGCCTGATACAGCCGAGCGGTATATAACTACGGGATTGTTCGAGTGAGATTATTAATAACGAATGGCAGCCAATAAGTGGAACATTAAGTTATTGGAGCCGAGTCTCTCACCGTGGGAACCTAAGAAGGAGCCGTCCAAACAAATTGCGGTGCTAATGAGTGGCGGCGTTGACAGCAGCGTTACAGCTTATCTGCTCAAAGAACAAGGTTGGGATGTATTGGGTATCACGATGAAGATACCCGTATCGTGCAATACAAGCAGCAGAGGATGCTGCGGTGCTGATGCAGCCTTTGTTTGCGGTGAATTGAATATACCTCATTATTTCGTCGATGTTACCGGGCCTTTCGAAGAGCTTATAATAAAGCAATTCCGTCAATCTTATGCAAGGGGCGAAACTCCAAATCCCTGTGTTGACTGCAATACATTTCTCAAGTTTTCGCTGCTGTGGGATTTTTTAGAGGAAACATTTGGGATTAGTTATCTTGCTACCGGCCATTATGCGAAAGCTTCCAGAACGTGGCACGGGCTTCCAGCCCGTGAAAACACGGCCAAGATGGCCGTGCCACGGCAAACACGACTTAGCCGGGCAAAGGACAAAGCCAAGGACCAGAGTTATTTTCTTTATGGAATTACCAGAGAAAAGCTGGAGAGGTTTGTTCTTCCTTTAGGCGGGTTAAAAAAAGATGAGGTTCGCTCGACTGCCGCTCAATTAAATCTGAGCGTTGCTGATAAACCGGAAAGTATGGAATTATGTTTTGCGGGAGAGGGTAATTATCGATTAGCTTTGGATGGCGTTGAGGCCAACTCTCCCGGCGATATAACGGATATGCAGGGCAATAAAATAAGCCGACATAAGGGAATAGCACACTACACACTGGGTCAAAGGCAAGGTATTGGTTACGCTGGCGGCAAGCCGCTTTATGTAGGAAAGATAGATGCTGGGACAAACACCATTGCATTAGGTACAAGAGAAGAAGTAATCGCTCGTACTGTCAGGGCAAACAGAATTAACGCCCTCATACCGGAAGAACTTGTTACGGACAGGCAATTCTTTGGAAAGATTCGTTCGTATGGCGATCCTCAACCTTGCAAACTCATCGATATTGGACTTCGACGAGCTCAGTCGAGTCGTGAAACTGATATGACAGTTGAATTTGACCGGCCTCAGTTCGCACCGTGTCCCGGCCAAAGGCTTGTGCTTTATAACAGTAACGATAATATCGTTGCTGGCGGTACAATATCGGCGGAAATATCGACCCAGACGTGAACGGTAAAAAATAATTATTTTTTCTGAACACAACATACCCATGGGGGGTATGATGGATATGTATATACAAAAGGGCAAGAAATGAAGAAAAATCCGAGTCATGAGGATAATCTGGTTGCGTTAAGGCGAATTGAAGGGCAAGTTCGCGGCGTTCAAAGGATGATCGAAGATCGTAAATACTGTATCGACATTTTAAACCAGATACACGCTATCAAAGGGGCCCTTGGTCGTGTAGAAGAGAATATTCTGGAAAAGCACTTTCAACACTGCGTGACTGAGGCTGTAAAGGGAAGCTCTGAAAAGGAAAGACAGCAAAAGCTGGGTGAGATTCTGAAACTTGTACATCAAACACGCAAAGGGTAAAATATATCCATAGAAATAAATCGGATTCATCGTTTTTACTTGACTTGTTCTGGATGTGCAATATGATTTTGAGAAAAGAATAACAATTGTTCGATAAGGAAAATTCCTCATGAAAAATAAGCGAAAAAATTCATTAGCTTCGGTAGTTGCGGGGTACTCGGCTATGGTGATTGCCTTAGGAATGGCAATGTATGCAGTATATCAATATGTCGCTACTCCTGGTAAGACTATTTTAGGGCTTATACTCGAGCACAGCTTGCATGTTATCGTTCTTGGTTTGCTCATTTATGCCACGCTATATGCGGTTCTATATAAAACAGTAGTGAGACCTATACATGATTTATACCTGAAGCTTTATGCTATTACGCGTGGGAATTTAAGCTCTCTTGAAATTGATTCAAATATTGTCGAGATTTCGGAGATTGCTGAAGGCGTGCAGCTTTTACTGGATGAAATGGATCGCAGTATTCCAGATGTGTCACTTACTGCACTTTCAAATCGCACGCAGAAGATTCGTTCAATAGCCAAAGAACCAGATGCTCTGGATATGTCCACTAAAGACTTTCTGATGAATTTGGCAAATGAAATAGAAGAGGTGGTAAGGGAGCTTTCTATGGCAAAGCGTAAGAAACAAGAGAGCAAGGTTGAATAGTTTTACTTGTTGCTTCTTATTCTTATCACGGTATTGAACCTCTCTACCATCTCAGGATGTCCGGATGCTCAGGACGATACTGAGCGTAGTCGAATGTATCGTTTTTTGTGGGATTATATGTAGTAAAATGCCGATAATATGGAATAGTTTTAGCGGCAAAACAAAATGAAATGAGTTTTCTGAAACACATTTTTAAGGAGTAATGAAAATGAACAGCAAAATGAAACAATTTAAAGCAATGTTTATGCTGATAAGTCTTTTGCTTGTAGGGCTTATTATGCTAAATGGCTGCAAGAAGTCTGAGCCGGCCCCCTCCGAGACATCTGCTGATAAGATGCAGGAAATGCAGGGCCATATGATGGACGAGCCGGTAAAGGAGATTGCTTCTGCCGTAGAGCAGACTACCTGTCCAATTATGGTAGGTAATGCTATCGACAAGGCCATTTTCACCGAGTATAAAGGCAAGAAGGTTTATTTCTGCTGCCCTATGTGCAAGCCTAAATTTGAGGAGAATCCTGAAAAGTATATCGCCAAGCTGCCACAGTTCAAGCAGTAAGCTGGGCAGGAGAAAACGTAATGGCGCCGAAGTAATACCATTGCGGGCGCAGCACTGAGCTAAAGTGAGCTAAAGTTTCAGGCTATTAGAGTATCAGATTATCAGGTGGTGGGCATCAGGCTGTCAGAACATCGGGCTTGTTTTTCCACCGTAAGGTGTCCTCCGTAAGTCCGCTTGGGGACGCCTTACGGCGGAGCCCCCAGGACTGCGGACTGATACGTTAGATATACTGGTAACCCCACAGGACGCCTTACGGCGCTACATCCTGATTTACTGTTTTACTGATATCCTCGATTTACATTACCTTCGAGGACGATACGGCCAAATTGTTTATCGCATACGCTTGGAAAAGCCGACAAATATAGTTCCGCTGCCTAATATTTGGTAGATTATGTTTTCCTCTTGTAACCTGCTTACTGATAGCGGGACAGATATCGGCCAAACTGGAACTTCTTTGTTATAGGTCGGCTTCTCGCTTCAAGCATGATCTTTTCGATTCTCGCGACGACCTTCGGGTATTCTTTAGCAATATCGCTCTTCTCAGAGACATCATTTTCCAGGTCATAAAGTTCCAGCGGTGCATCCGGCTTTTTCCGCAGACCTCGCTTGATACCCTTCCACTTACCCATGCGGACAGCTAATTGTCCGCCATAGCCGGCAAAATCCCAGAAAAGATAATCATGTTTCTTCTGCTTGTCCGGCCGTGACAGCAGCGTCGGGACAAAACTGATTCCATCGGTATCCTTTGGCGCTTTTGCACCGGTAATATCAGCTAAAGTGGCCAGCGCATCATAGTGCGCCGCAAGATGGTCGCTCAAGGTACCGGCTTTTATCTTTCCGGGCCAGCGAACAATCATGGGCACGCGGATGCCGCCCTCGTAGAGCGAGCCTTTTAACCCGCGCAGCGGTCCAACGCTGTTGAAGAATTCGTAATCGACCTGGTCTTTCAGAAACGTCGTGCCGTTATCAGAGGTAAAGAGCACAACTGTATTGTCGTCCAGATTCAGCTCTTTGAGCAGTTTCATAATGCGCCCCACCTGCCGGTCCATAAAGCTTATCATCGCGGCGTAACAGGCCTTGGGGGTGGGATGCGGCAGGTACGATTTACCTTTGTAGGGTGTTTCAGGCCATTTGCCTCTATACTGGTTGAGGTCTTCTTCCGGAACCTGTAGGGCAAGGTGGGGAATGACAGTGGGGTAGTAAACAAAGAACGGCTTTTCCTTGTTTTCACGGATAAACTTGAGCATCTCGTCCGCAATTACTTGTGGTGCGTAATGTTTGCCGGTCAGGCCGCGGGTATTACCTTCGAGTGTGATTTTTTCGCGGTCGCTGATAAGGTATTTCGGGTACAAGTTATGAGCATGACGCTGACAGTTGTAGCCAACAAAACGGTCAAATCCCTGGTTGAGCGGATCGCCGGTAGAGCCGACTTCGCCCAAGCCCCATTTGCCGAACGCTCCGGTAACGTAGCCCTGCTCTTTGAGCAAACCGGCAATGGTTACAGTCTCAGCAGGCAGGGGTAATTGGCCTCGGAAACTGTCCCAGCTACCGATTTCAGAATTATTACGCACGTAAGCATGACCACCATGCTTGCCGGTCATCAGGTTACAGCGGGCCGGGGCGCAAACTGCCGAGCCGGTGTAATATTGCCTAAAGTGCATTCCCTCCGCTGCCAATTTGTCGATGTGCGGCGTTTTGATCTTTTGCTGGCCGTAGCAGCCCAATTCCTGGTATCCCAGGTCGTCAGCCATAATGAAAATGATGCTCGCCTGCCGGCGGCCAAGGTTGGGCTTCCCCCTGTTAGAAGGGGTCTTCGACTTATTTGATGGATTGCTTGCCCTTATTCTTGACT
>CAYTND010000167.1:0-5515 GCA_964438965.1 uncultured Pirellulales bacterium | reverse complement strand
ATCGGAGACAGGCTGTGGAATGAGCATCAGCGCTGGCCAATGTACTCAAAGTTCTTCGACAATAAGGGTGCCCTGCCACATCATATTCATCATCGGGACAAGCATGCGGCGCTGACGGGTCAGTTAGGCAAGCCGGAGGCGTATTACTTCCCGCCGCAGGCGAATAACTACGGCGGCGATTTCCCTTATACCTTCTTCGGCCTCCAGCCCGGCACCACGAAGGAGCAGGTCCGCCAGGCCCTGCTGGACTTTGAAAAGGGCGACAACAAAATCACGAATCTTTCTGCAGCGTACCGGCTCGAAGTTGGCACCGGCTGGGATGTCCCGCCCGGCGTCCTACATGCACCGGGAAGCCTGTGTACCTATGAGCCACAGAAGGCATCAGACGTCTTTGCCATGTACGAGTCGGTTCCACATCATCAGGTTGTCCCCAAAGAGTTGCTTTGGAAAGACACGCCTAAAGACAAAATGGGTGATGTTGACCATTTGCTTGAGGTAATTGACTGGGACCTGAACGTTGACCCCAATTTTGCGGCGAACCGGTTTATGCGTCCCAAACCCGTCCGCTCGGCCAAAGAGATGGAGGCTGAGGGTTACATCGAGAATTGGATATGCTATAAGTCAAAGGCCTTCAGCGCCAAAGAGCTTACGGTTTTGCCGGGTCAAACAGTCACAAGCAAGGACAACGCCTGCTACGGCTTTATTACGATGCAGGGTCACGGCACGATGGGACAGTGGAATATAGAGACTCCTGCGCTTATCAGGTACGGCCAGTTGACCCACGACGAATACTTTGTCAGCGAACAGGCGGCAAAAGAGGGAGTGAAAATCACAAATCCCTCTAAGACCGACCCAATCGTTTTGCTCAAACATTTTGGGCCTGATAACCCGGATTTAACTGTTGAGTAGTGGAACGAACCGCGAACCACTATTCACAGACTACACATCGCACAGGATGACGGCTTCTTTGAGAGCCCTGAAGGGATTGCTGGTCGGGATGAACTCCTGGCCGACGTAGCCAGTATAGCCGGTGCGGACTATCTCTTCCATAATGGGTTTGTAGTTGATTTCCTGCCTGTCGTCGATTTCACAGCGGCCCGGATTGCCGGCGGTGTGGTAGTGGCCGATGTAGTCCTTGTACTGTCGAATGCGAGAGATGATATCGCCGTCCATAATCTGCACGTGGTAGATGTCAAACAGCAGTTTCATCCTGGGCGAGCCGACCTTCTTGATAATTTCCATACAATAGTCGATGTGGTCGCCCTGGTAGCCGGGATGGCCCTGCATCTCGGTTGCCACCCGGCTGTTGAGCATCTCCAGGCAGAGGTTGACCTTCTTGCTCTCAGCGTAACGTATTATTTTCTTGTAACCATTGACGCAGTTTGTAATGCCCACATCGTCCGGAATGTTCTCGCGAAAACCGGTGAACGTGATGACGTTGGGGAATCCATACGCGGAGCAGGCATCGATGGAGTCCTGGATCTCCTCGATACACATATCGTGATATTCCGGATTGTTCATTCCCTTCTCGAATCCGTGGCTGCCGAGAATAGCGCAGACCAGGTTATACTTCCGGAGGGTTGGCCAGAGCCTGGGTTCGATCAGTTCGATACTCTTGCAGCCAAGATGCCTGGCTACCAGGCAGATACGCTCGATGTCCCAGTACTTCCGGAAACACCAATAAACGATGGACTGGTTGATGCGCCCCTCGGTGGCGCGTTGTTTGGCAGATTTGCGTAAAGCGGCGCAAGAGCCGAGACCAAGGGCCGCAGCGCCGGCAGCGCCTGTACCGGCAACCATTTGGAGCATGCTGCGACGGCTGATACGGTTGCTGATGGGAGTTTTTGACCGATTTTTTCCGCTCATCCTGGTTCCTTTCCGTATGATAATCTTTTAAGGATATTCCTGGCTATAACAGCTTTGTAAAAGATGACTATAAGCTCTTTAATGCCAAGGTCAAGGGGAAAATACGATACTCTGAACGGATTTGAAACAGGTTTTTTGATTGAAATAAGATTTGACAAATAAAAGAAAATATTTTAAAGTTTCGGAAACTGTGAATGCGTATTTTGCAGAAGTTTATTAAAAGAAATAAGTTTTGCAATGGACAAATACCTGAATCGACGTGATTTCCTAAAAGTCGTGGGCGCGGGCACGGCGGCAGGGATTACAGCAGCTTCTTGTAACTACGTTGACAAAATCGTCACTGTGGAAAAAAAGTGGCAGATGCATCTGTCAACGTCGTCTATACATTTCATGCAGCTACCCATCGAGCAGACCTGTGAGCGAATTGCCGGCCTGGGTTTCGAGGCTATCGACATCTGGTCGGCCCACGAGGGCTGTCCTCACCTCGACGATGTAGCTGAACGCTTAGGGCCGGATGGCCTGAAAAAACTGCTGGCAGGACATAAACTTAAACTGTTCGCGTTTTCGGTCTATAAGGGAGGCTACGCTCGTTACGCGGACCTGTTAGGCAAGGCCGGCGGCGGTGTGGCTGTTCAAGGCAGTGCACCACCCTGCAAGCCTGAGGAGCTGAACGCCAGGATGCGAAAGTTTATCGAAGAGCTAAAACCTCTGGTCGAACTGGCCGAGCAGCACAACTCATACCTCGCTATCGAAAACCACGGAGGAGCGCTGCTTTGCTCGCTGGATTCGCTCAAGGCGTTCGTCGAAATCAACACATCACCGAGGTTAGGCATTGCACTGGCACCGTATCACATCCAGACGCTCAAGGCTTCTGTCCCCGAGGCGATACGCATCTGCGGTAAGCAGCTTTTATTCTTCTATGCCTGGCAGCATTACCCGGATTTGGAGCAGCTTCCGGGCGTCGGCCCGACGGATATGACGCCCTGGATACAAGCGCTGGCGGATATTCGATATCGAGGATATGTCAATCCCTTCATGCACGGTCATCCGGAAGTTGATGTGATGGCATCCAATCTGGCCAAATCGAGGGATTATCTCAAAGATTGTTTCAAGAAAGTAAGCGATAAAACGTGATAATAACCTATAAGAAAGAATTGTAGTTAAGATAAAAAGGAGAAAATTATGGACCAAAAGCAATCGGGCAAGGCCAATGACTTAACCCGTCGTGAGCTTATGCGCGGTGGTGCAGCGGCCGCAGCGGGTTTGGCTGCAGGTCTCGGTGCCGCTGGATGCGAAAGCATGCAGTGCGGTAAAGCCGCAGAGAAGCCCCGAAGCTACAACCCGGAGATGGAGTATCGGCGGCTGGGGAAAACAGAGCTTTCGATTTCAGCCGTGTGCTTAGGCGGACACTGGAAACGCGTCGATAAAATGGTGCCGGGCGTTTTCAAGGGCGGAGGCTGGCTGAGCGCAGACCTCGACAGCGATGGCTTCAGGAACAACCGTCGCGATGTTGTTACCCGATGCATCGAATCGGGCATCAACTATATTGACGCCTGCACTATGCAGGAGGTTATGGCGTATTCTGAGGCTCTGAGAGGAAGACGCGATGCAATGCACCTCGGTTTCTCATGGTACCAGGAGGAAATGCGGAGAGAACAGTACCGCACAACCAATGCACTGCTTGGGACCCTCGACAAAGGCATGCAAAAGGCAAAGCTCGATTACGTGGACGTCTGGCGCATCACCATGCACGAGCAAAGCGGCCGACACACTGAGGCTGAAGTTGACGAGATGATGGGTGCCCTCGAAAAGGCCAGAAAGCAGGGCAAGGTCCGCTTCACCGGTCTGTCCTCACACGACCGTCCTCATATCAAACGGATGATAGAGACCTATCCCGAGGTACTTCAGGTTGTCGTTACGCCCTACACCGCCAAGAGCAAGGTGCTGCCTGAGGAAAGCGTCTTTGATACGTTAAAGAAGTACGATGTGGGTTTCTTCGGCATCAAGCCGTTTGCAGGTACCTCACTGTTTAAGGGAGATAGTTCGCCTGACAGCCCGACGGCGGAACAGGACGATAGGCTGGCGCGTTTGGCCATCCGCTATATCCTCTGCAACCCGGCCATAACGGCGCCTATCCCGGGTATGATTAATCCCCACCAGGTGGACAATGTCGTAAGGGCCGTCAAGGAGCGCCGCCAGCTCGACGTAGCTGAAGCCAGGGAGCTCGAAAAGGCTATGGATGAGGCGTGGGCCAGACTGCCGGCAGACTACCAGTGGCTCAAAGACTGGGAATACGTCTAATAAAAGCCCAGGCTAAATCTGTACAGAATGCAAAGACCGTAAGGACTGGTAAAGAAATTAGGCCTTGACCGCCGGCAGGCGAGTTTCGTTTTTGGCTGAGCGAGGACAGAAGCAAGGATGTAAAATATGAAAGTCACGAAACAGCAGGTCGTGACAATGGTTGGATTTATAATGAGCAGTTTGCTGCTGCTTTTTGCAGCAAACTGCTCATTTGAGAATAAGACCACCGACGACTCCGGCATGAAGCAAGCCCAGGAAGAATTCTTCGTAGCTAATGCGTTTTGCAGCGCGTGTCACTACGCTTTCGACGAGGAAGAGCTTGCCCTTAATCATGAACGGGTGGGTATCGGGTGCGAAAGATGTCATGGCGAGTCCGAACGCCACCGCAGTGACGAAGATAATATCACGCCGCCTGAAATTATGTACCCCAAGGCAAAAATCAACCCGACCTGTATGATGTGCCATCCAAGGGCCGAAATCAAGCATGAGAACCACCACGCGTCCCTTTTGGCCGGGGCTGAGACTATCTTTGATAAGTCAAACGGTCAAAAGCAATACTGTACCGACTGCCACGGCAAAGACCACCGCATCAACGTCCGCACCATACGTTGGAACAAAGCGACCGGCGAGCTGCTTGAAAAGTAAATTACCCCACCATTAGGACTTGTAAAGAAATTAGTAATTGATTTTAATTTCTGATTTGCCTCGGAGTTTGATTACAAGATTTCCATATTCGCCGTGAAATGCCTTTTCGGCGGATTTGAAAACAAGAGCCTCAGTCGATTCCTGAACAATTTTGCGCGCCAGGACATCTCTCGGCTCCCGTTGAATCCCCGAAACCAGCACATAGTACTGTTTCTCACCCCAGCCATCTACCACTAACGTAACGCAATCTTCGTCTTCCCGAACACCGCTTATCGCACATGGTGCATTAATGAACCAGCCGCGCTCGTGAAGTTTCTTCACATCGTACATTTTGCCTTTGCCATAAAGCTCGGGCAGATGCGCCTGCACTGTCCCCGGATTTATGGCAGGGCCCGCGCCTATTTGTGCTTTCAAATCGAAGAAATCCGGCAGCAACCCCTGTCGTTCCTCATCTGTCAGCGGCCAGGACATTTGCAGACCGGCAATTGTAATTCCTTTGGCGATTTTTCCCCACGGGCCTTTCGTATCGCATTCGCTAAGCATCTGCAAAGCCGAGCAGTAAACAAGCCCGCACCACTGCACAGGCCGACCAAGCCACAGCGGCGCCCGCCAGTTGGTTGCTCCTAATACGGCGATTGTTGAGTACGGCCCTACTGTCGCCGAGGTCGGCGGATAAAGATAGACAAACGGAACACCAGTCCAC
>CAYTND010000166.1:0-5523 GCA_964438965.1 uncultured Pirellulales bacterium | reverse complement strand
TGCCCCGGCGTTTCGGCCTGTCTTTGTCAGGTTGTATCGTATCTTTGTTATCATTCCGCCGATTACAATTTGTCTGTCCTGGGGGGCGTCGGCCAATTGGGAGCTGTTGTGCGTGGAATAGACATTTATTGTCTCAGCGTGATGGCTGAGCGGATTGCTGGTTACGTAGAAGCCGAGAACCTGTTTTTCGTAAGCCAACATCTGCGGTTCAGGCCAGGGTGCGACCCCAGGCAGACGCTGATGGTCTTTTGAATAATCGGTTTGGCCTGTTTGTCCAAAGAAACTCATTTGCCCTTTTTGTTTGTCGGCCTGTAAGCTCGCTCCGAATTCCATTGCCCTCTCAAGCCCGGCTGTCATCTGTGCCCGGTTCCCGCCGAGCTTGTCGAAGGCGCCGGCCTTGATAAGGGCATCGAGCACCTGCTTGTTGGCGGCCCGTAAATCCACATTTTCGCAGAAATGGAACAGACTCTGGAACCTGCCGACTTCTTCACGGGCAGCGATGATTTGCTCGACCGCCTTTCCACCAACGCCTTTGACGGCGGCTAAGCCAAAGCGTACAACGCCACGATTCGTATGTCGTATGCCGTGTGTCGCATGTCGTCCATTGTTTTTACCCCTCTCTAACGTTCGGGGCTCTGTCTTCTGTTCTCCGTCTTCTGTCTTCTGTTCTCCGTCTTCTGTCTTCTGTTCTCTGTCTTCTGTTCTCTGTTCTCTGTCTTCTGTCTTCTGTTCTCTGTCTTCTGTCTTCTGCTCATAGAGCGGCGTAAAATCAACACCGCTTTCGTTGATATCCGGCGCGAGGACCTCGATACCCATTCGGCGGCATTCGTTGATATAATCGACGACCTTCTCGGTGTTGTCCATTTCGTAAGTCAAAAGGGCAGCCATAAACTCGGCAGGCCAATGGGTTTTCATATAGGCCGTCTGATATGCGATAAAGGCGTAGCGGGTCGAATGGCTCTTGTTGAAGCCGTAGCCGGCGAACCGTTCGATAAGCTCGAAAATCTGCCCGGCCTGCTGTTTTGTCAGCCCTTTATCGACACAGCCGGCTACAAATCTTTCCCGCTCCTTGGCGATGGTTCTGGCCTTCTTTTTGCTTATTGCCTTGATGAGGGCGTAGGCCTCTCGCAGCGGTATATCGCCGAGCCGATTACAAATCCGCATCACCTGTTCCTGATAGATCATAACGCCATAAGTTTCTTCGAGGACCTCTGTCATAATCGGGTGCGGCAGGTTCCATTTGGCGCCGTGCTTTCGGTCGATGTAATCCGGAATCAGTATCATAGGTCCCGGCCGATACAGGGCATTGGCGGCTATCAAGTCCTCTATCCGGTCCGGCTTCATCTTCATCAGCAGGTCCTGCATACCGCCGGACTCAAACTGGAAAATTCCTTTTGTTTTGCCGGCCGAAAACAGCTCAAAAACCTTCGGGTCGGCAATGTCGAGCTTTTCCAGGTCGATGTCAACGTCGTGGATTTCCTTGACCAACTGGCATGCCCGCTCCAGTACACTCAGCGTCTTCAGTCCCAAAAAGTCCATCTTAAGCAGACCGACTTTCTCCACCATCGGCCCTTCGAACTGGGTTATGATGTCATCGGAGCTGGGAGATTTATACAAAGGCACAAAGTTAGTCAACGGCTCATCAGCAATTACAACACCGGCTGCGTGGACCGAAGCGTGGCGGGCAAGACCTTCGAGTTTCTTGCCGATGTCAATTACTTTTCTTGTCAGTTCATTTTGGTCGTAGGCCCGTTTTAATTCGGGCTCAGTCTTTAATGCTTTATCGAGCGTCATATCGAGCGAGAACGGCACAAGCTTGGCCAATCTGTCGGCCTCAATCAACGGCACGCCGAGCACCCTGCAGATGTCACGGATAACCGCCTTGGCCTTCATCGTTCCGAAAGTTATTATTTGTGCGACGTGGCCGTATTTTTGGCGGACATAGTCGATGATTTTTGCCCGGTGGGCTTGACAAATATCTATATCGATGTCCGGCATTTCGTTGCGATGCGGGTCCATAAATCGCTCGAAGAGCAGGTCGTATCGAATAGGGTCAACATCGCACAATCCGAGGCAGTATCCGACTATCGTACCAACGCCGCTGCCCCTGGCGCCTATGGGGATATTATTTTCGTGTGCGTATTTACAGAAGTCCCAGACGATAAGAAAATAGCTGGCGAAGCCTTTTGATTCGATTACATCCAGCTCCCTGTCGAGTCTGGCTTTTATCTTCTCGGTAATTTGGCCGTATCGTTTCTTTGCCCCTTCGTAGCACAGTTCAGTGAGAAGCTTTTCAGGCGTCGAGCCGTCCGCTGGCTCGAAATGCGGTGCGTGCCGCTTTTTTAAGTCAAGCTCAACATTGCAGCGCTCTGCAATCGCCGTCGTATTGTCACAGGCCTCGATACTATCGGCACCTGTACCCGCGTTTTCTGTGCGGGCAGCACAGGTGCGGGCCAAAAGCTGCCGCATTTCATCGGGGCTTTTCAGATAGACATCCGGCGGATAAATCATTCTGTCGGGGTCATCAGACCTCTTGCCGGTGCTTATGGCACAAAGGCAATTGTGGGCCTCGTGGTCGTCTTGTTCCAGAAAGTGCACATCATTTGTCGCCACCAGACCGAGTCCCATTTTTTTCGCAAGGTCTATCAGCCCATCGCGGATATTCGGGTCGTCTCCTTCGTGGTTTTGTATCTCGATAAAGAACCTCTCCGGCCCGAAAATCTTCAGAAAACTTTCTATCGCTAAGCGCGCTGCCTTTTCATCGCCGTTGGCAAGTTTCGCTGTAATCTCACCCTTCAGACAGGCCGACGTGCATATAAGCCCTTCGTTGAGTTCGGCTAAAATTTCCTTATCAATCCTTGGTCGATAATAAAATCCTTCGAGGTAGCCGGCACTGGCTAATTTCAGCAGATTGTGATAGCCGATTTTGCTTTCAGCCAACAATATTAGATGGTATGCGGCATCGCTTATGCTGGTTTTTGTCCTGTCGAATCGACTGCCGGGAGCTATATACGCCTCGATACCGAGGAGTGGCTTGATATGTGCAGCGATTGCTTTCGTATAGAACTCAACGGCACCGAACATATTGCCGTGGTCCGTAACCGCTACAGCGTCCATATCGAGTTTTTTACAGCGTTTGAATAGTTTATCGAACGCTATTGCCCCATCCAGCAGCGAATACTGACTGTGCAGATGAAGATGCGTAAACCCCGTTAGAGACTTTTTCCTCTTGTTCTCTAATGGGGTAAATCCTTTATTTGCCATAACTTATGCCGTCCTTCTGGTCTCTTATGTTAACGTTTGTATCATAGGCTTATCCCTTAACGTTGTCAATCTCAATCCCAATAATCAATAGTAAATAATCAATAATCAATCGAAAAGGCATTCCTTGTTGGATACCGAAGGTTCGCCAGTGGAGAATTCGATATTTCCTCTGCCTTCACTTCGACATTGGACATTCAGATTCGATATTCGATATTCTTTTTTCCTTGGCCTTTCCCCTTCCTTTGTGTTATCTTCTGTCCCTAAAGGCGTGATGCACCCGGGAGCGGAAACAACACGAGGTACGCTTCCTTAGCTTGCCCTGAGCGCAGCCGAAGGGAGATAAGAGATATGAAAATTGAAACGAACCAGCGACAAAATAGGCAACAAAGAGAATTGGATATTATTATGTTATGTGTGACGAAATAGTTACTCTTTGGACAATACACTCCCCTGACTTTGATCTAACCTCAGGAAAAGTAGATCATAGCAAATCAAAGTATTACCTCTCCGTTTCTGGTGTCAAAGAAGCGTACCATGAACTTTGGCAACGTCTTAATACTTCTGAAGGGCAAATCGTCTGGTGTTACACAAATAACGATGACATCGTAAAAACTGGGATAAAAAAGATCCTGTGGAAACTACAAATCCCACGTGAAAAGGTGATTTGCTTTCTAGATAGCCTAGTATGGAATCGTATTTTAGGGATTAAGTGCAACGTTGGGAGTACTTTGCGTCAGCAGTGGATAAAAGAAGGTATAAAGAAATGTCCAGAGGATTCTCATTCTTATGTAGATAGATGCTATGAAGATTTCTGGAATCAAAAACCAAAAACAGGTTCTTGGTGGGATGAGTTATTTGTTCAAAACAATGGAGAGTGTATAGATGCTATTATACACCATCCTGTGCCAGATAATTTTGTTAAGGAACACATAACTTGGAAATGCAGGTGACACCGCTAAAGCGTCGCTCCTGAACGTATTGTTATAATTCAAGAATAAATCTATGGCAGGATATGATTTTAACGTATTTATAGATCCTAAACATGACGCAGCGGCCAAGGAATTCTTGTCATTTCTAAGGAAAGCGGCCAAGAAATATCCTGTGAGTATCACTTATAGAACAATCAAACCTGGACGGTACTATTTAACTATTGATGGATCGCCGGGTTCAAAAATCGACGCCTTTTTTCAGGAACTAATCTTGAATAAAGGCTTATACTACTACTCATGTTCGATTCCCAATCGCCAACAGGTTATAAGCAAGGTAATCAAGCCAATATTTCATAACATGCTAGAATCTCGTTTTGAAAGAACATATCCAAGGCTTTTAAAGAAACACATTCTAGGCAAATGTTCTGATGTATTCATACCGGGTGACTTTTATGATACGTATGCTCATAATTATGAAATGCTATTTAGAAAATGGGATGTTAATATTATTAATAGCTACGAATTCATTAAAGATCTAGACGACCTATTAACAGCTTTCATGCTTAGCAAACTTGGCTTTCAAAAGGGTCAGCACAGTCCACGTTTTAATAGTCTCGCTGATGCTTGCTTGAATAAGAACGTCATATTTGACAAAGATATAAAAAAAGCATTCAAGAAAATTCATAATTTGAGGACGCGCGGTCTTCATCGTCTAGAAAAGACATTGAAATCCGAAGACGTATCTAAGCTTGCTATGCACATATATTGGTTTTTTCAGTACTTCGATGAATTTCAAGAATCTCAAAAGGATAAGACAATATTACGTAACGGAAAACGATATAGACGAATTAAATATGGTGACGAGAAATTGCTGGATGAAAATGGTAAGCCATATTTAGATGAAAATGGCAAACCGTATAACTGGTATGAAATGGCTGGGAATAGACCTTGTCATGACTGTAATGCCATAAGAGGGCAATATCACTGCCATGGCTGTGATGTTGAACGATGTCCTGTGTGTAACGGCCAAGAAATTGGCTGCGTTTGTGGTGTAAAGGAATACGAATAACTACAACATCTGGCTGCAGGGAGTGTTGATAATGCGTCGTTTCTGAGTGTATCGTTATCATCCGTTGTTTGTCTGCCCAAGGGGGATAATTTTTCAATAAGTTGGGTTATATTTAATGTAGTGGGCTTTGCATGGAGTATTTTTTGTGTCCCTTCCTTTGACGTGCAGATATACTTGATGGACAAAAAAAATGCTTTTTTTTGTCATTTTTTTTGACTTTTGTTTGATAATATGTTATAATACGCCTATGTTAGCCAGCAG
>CAYTND010000165.1:0-5567 GCA_964438965.1 uncultured Pirellulales bacterium | reverse complement strand
ACCGCAGATGAACTGTGGCACGTGCCGATAGATATGGAGCTCAAAGGTCATGAAGTGGGTTGGGAATCGCCAACGTTAGTTGTTCAGGATGGGGTGGTGTATTACGCTGATTTCAAGCGAATCACTGCATTTTCGGTAGAAGACGGCAGGCAGCTATGGGCCGGTTCCTCCTGGCAGGGTTACAATTCTCCCCCCGATATTTTTGTGATAGACGGGTTAGTATGGACTAAAGGCAGGCAATTCCAAAGAATTGGAATTGATTCGTTGACAGGAACGCCAAAAAAAGAAATCTTGTCGGTAAAGGGATATATGCATCACCGCTGTTACCGCAACAAGGCGACAAATCGCTTTATCCTCCTCGGCAACCAGGGTGTTCAGCTCATTGATATCAAGTCCGGTGAGATTTGGCAGAATTATTGGATACGTGGAGCCTGCCAGTACGGCATAATGCCCGCAAACGGACTTCTTTATATCCCGCCGGATTCCTGCGCCTGCAACTTGAAGACAAAGCTAAACGGCTTCTTCGCACTGGCGGCTAACCGCGAGCCTGTCCGCAAGAGTCAAAAAGATGTGAGATTTGAAAAAGGCCCTGCTTATGGACAAGTTTCAAATAGAGCATCCGGTATCCGTGGCGCCGAATCTGATGATTGGCCAACATACAGACACGATGCAATGCGAAGCGGAATAACAAAAGCGCGGGTCCCCAGCCAGCTTAAGCGCCAATGGCAGGTGGACATAGGAGGCCGGCTTTCAAGCGTAACCACCGCCGGCGGTACGGTATTTGTCGCGTCGGTTGACACACACACAGTTCACGCTCTCGACGGCAGGGATGGAAGCAGGCTCTGGAGTTACACTGTTGGCGGACGAGTTGATTCTCCGCCCACTATTTACAATACGCTCGTGCTGTTCGGTTCGGCTGACGGATGGGTTTATGCCTTGCGTGCCGGCGATGGGAAGCTGGTATGGCGTTTTCGTGCGGCTCCGGAAGATAGAAGGACATTCGTCAACGGGCAACTGGAATCGGTCTGGCCGGTCCATGGCAGCGTCCTTGTAAAAGACGGTGTATTGATTGTCGCCGCGGGCCGTTCTTCTTACCTGGACGGCGGCATTGGCTTGTGTCGGCTTGAGCCGGAAACCGGAAGGAAAATATCCACAACGGTCATTTACAGTCCGGACCCTGAAATGGAAAAACAGCCCAGAGAGGGCGGCAAGGAAATGCGCGGACTGCTGTCCGATGTCCTTTCAACCGATGGCGAAGATGTTTATATGCGGCATATGAAGCTGGACTTTGCCACGGCAAGCCAGACGCAGACGGGAGTGCATCTTTTTACTCCCATCGGTTTTCTGGATGACTCCTGGTGGCACCGGGCCTACTGGGTTGTTAATGATGAAGTCCTTTCCCACTGGAGTGCGTGGTGGAAAGTCGGTAACGATGTTCCCTCAGGCCGGATACTCTCTTACAACGAAGCATCAGTTTTTGGCTACGGACGTGACCAATATCCCAAAGGCAGTGCAGGTCAGTGGCGCGGCGGAGAAAAATATCAGCTTTTCGCCTTTGATAGAAATGCCAGCCAAAAAGATAAAGACGCAAAACAGGCTGAGAAACAGACTGTAGGAAGGGCCAGGAAGAAGAAACAACAAACCTCCACCCTTTCAACTCTTGAGTATCGCTGGACTGTACAGGTGCCGTTGTTTGTAACTGCTATGGCCGTTGTAGATAAGACGATGTTCATAGCAGGCCCACCTGATATTACCAGGGCAAAAGGACAGCGCGATGAGGCGGCCCTTATACTTGAGAATCCCCAGGAAGCCCCCGCCTCCTGGAAGGGCAAAAAAGGAAGTGTTCTCTGGGCCGTATCGGCATTAGACGGCAATAAATTGGCCCAATACAATCTTGAATCCACACCCGTCTGGGACGGCATGGCCGCTACGAACGGTCGGCTCTACCTTTCAATGAAAAACGGTCGCATATTGTGTCTCGCCGGCAAGTAGCTCCAAACACATAACCTTGTACTCCTTACTTACGCTAAGACAATCCCGAACACGGCATACACACCCCCAAAATTTATCCTGACCTTTTAATTCTGCTTTTCTCGGAATAATTTGTTTTTCAATTATTATCGGAAGCGAAGACAGTCGGAATTAAAACGCATGTTAAGCTTTTGTTTCTTTTAGAGTGATTCTTCTTTCTTAGTTTTTTGACCAGATCCACCCTTTTCCCCCTTTCTCTTGCCCGAAGCACTTTTCTCTTTTTTATCTCCCTCGGTCGAATATCTTACGTTTAGTTTAAAAGGAAAGTCATGGTAGTACACAGGTGAATGAAGTCTGATTCTGTATGAGCTATTGCATTCATCAGCCTTATCAACAAACATCATGTCCATATAAGATATTTCAACAGCTCCTGGGGGTAATGCTTGAAATGTGGTATGCAACCGATATTGTTTCGTTAATCCATCTTGAGCATCAATGGGATTAGCTGTAAAAGATTCCAAAGGTACTTCCTCACCACTTACACCCGTCCATTCCCATAAATTTGTCTTTATTGCTGGCTGCAATTTGGTGCGCTTAGTTGGCACAATTGTGGCATCTGGAGTAGTGAACAAGTACACGTGGGTAATTCCGGATATTGTCTCAAGTGAATCATTTCGGAGTTGGATAGGTAATTGGAAATTACGAGAAGAGACAGCCCCTTCTATACTTGGAGTTTTATCTGAAAGTGGCACTTTCGGAATATCGATGTCAAGCAGTTTTATTGAAAGAAGCTCGGATGCTTTCGCTGCTGGATCTCTACGGGATTCAGTAATTGCCCATTGGAGTTTCTGAGCCAGTTCCTTTCTGAGAAGATCTATGCTTCCCCCATACACCGTATGTTGACGGTGTTTAAGGTCGAAGGGGATATCGTCGGTGTTTTGTGTTAGAAGAACAACTATTTTGCCTAAAGCATGAGCATAACCAACTTCATAAAATACGTTGGGATTTCGTCCTGTCATGTCCGCCACGATAACATCTGCGCGGCTGATCTGATTGAATATTCTGTCGAGCATTCCTTCTGTGAAAATTTGTTCATCTATCCTTTCCGCATAAGCACCAACGTCATCTGCTGAACCTTTTATTCCAAATTTGTATATATCATCAAAGGAGACATTAAATGGCATTAAGACAAAAACGAAAGGTTTCGGTAAGGTGGAAGTTGATAGCTTATTCATATTATCTCCTTATGTATAACAAGTATGTTTACCTATATATGTTACCTTATCCATTTATTCTACTTTTTTTTCATTTGCAGCTTCGGCCTCCTTTTTCTTCTTTACATGACTTACTGCACACGAACAAAGCCTAAAAAATATTAAACTTTCCTAATTTTTCCGCAGTTGTATTTTTCAGTAGTCATTCACAGTAAATCGCGTAAACGTCGCACTTGTATGTTCGTCCACGCTATAATGCCACCAATTAAGACAAAAACGCACAGGCCGAAAGGAATTCCAGGAATGAGGGCCCACCAACCATACTTCTTCTGCACAAGTAGTGTAGGTATTCCAAACAGAAGGGATGAAACTGCCCCAGCTACGATCATCGACGAAGCATCTGTATCTGAGAAAACTCCTTCCGTTTCTGTTTCTTGATCCCTAGGCTTAAATGCACTTGGCTTAAAAGTGACTTTGTATTGCTTAGTTGTAACAGGCAAAATCTCTCTAGGAACTACTGGAACGAGGAGACCGTGCTCAACTGATTTCAGTAGCAACAGACGTCGTTGATCAATAACTCGAATATTCCCAGAATGACCTTGCTCGCAATTGAGTTTATCAGTACCAATTTTCTCCTCTTGCAATAACTTAATATCTCGATACCCAATCGCCTGGCTAAGTCTGGCAGCACATGTTTTTAGATCTCCAAGTTCGTCCAAGAATAGTTGTGTCTTGTACTCAATACCTTGGGCTATGATGTGAAGTATCGCCCCTATAGTCACGAAAATCAAAGCTGGTATGGCCAGCACAAGTTTGTAAATCCACTGTTCCTCCTCCGGAACTTGAGTAAGGAATTGTGCGAATATATTGTCGCTGAACCATACAATTCCAGCACTTATAAGACCTGTTCCCCACGCGAGGTACTTTAACCGCTGAAATGGTTTTACACGACGCCTCGTACTTACACGCGCACTCTCGTTCGCCTGTCTTGCCGCACGATCTTTTATCAAACTCTCATCAAACCTCTGTATGGTATGTTTATTAGTCAGTGGAACTATTGCATTCTTGCCGCTTATAAAAGCTGCTACTAATTTGCGGGCTTCCTGAATCTCTTTCATTTTTTCCTCACTCCCTGTTGCCTTGTCGGGGTGAGAAAGCATTGCGCATTTTCGATATGCTTTCTTAAGCGCGGCTGAGTCGGCCTCCATCGGCAGGCCGAGGACCTCAAATGCTTTTTCTATTGACATTTCATCCATATTTCAACCTTAAAATTAAAGGAATACTTTAAAAAATAGACACATTATTTAATAAATCTACTCCACACCGGCTTATCAAAATATTAGAGCATTTTAAGATATGATGTACTGGTTTAGACCATTATGAGGATGTCGCTTACAAAGAAGATTATACAGCCATATTGAAATATTGTCAATAACTCTGATGCCACCAGCCGAAACCGCAATAGGCATAAGCCGGACACGAAAACTTAAAATGCTCTAGCCCGCCAAAAGTCTCAGATCCGCCTACGCCTGTGCCCGCGAAGGCGGGTAGCGGACCCAACAACCGCCCAAAAACATGAACCGCTAATCAAAGATGTCCTCGCTCACTCGTTAATGAGAAATTTACACAATTGAATCGAGATTTTCAAGATAAAAATTTACCCCGTTAGAAGTGTCCTTTCTGTTTTCTAATGGGGTGACGGTTTTTCACCTTCGGCCCTCTTTATGCTTTACCTGATACCCTGCTGTCCTGATAACCTGCAACCTGATACCCTGTTATCCTGATAACCGCCCTGGAGTTTACCCCCGGTGCAGGCTTCTCTGTTTCTCTGCCGGGGGTCTTCCGTCCTCCGTCCTCCGTCCTCTGTCTTCCGTCCGTGTAATCCGTGAAATCCGCGGTTAAATATTATTGAATTCTCTGAGTTCTCTGTGTGCTCTGTGGCTCAAAAACCACCCATATCCCCTAAACTAACAAAATGTTAATTTGAAAGAAGTGCTAATTTTCACTCATTTTTGCTAAAAAAGCTGAATTTTTCCGAATTTATTGAAATTTTTGCCAATTTATGTTCATTTTCCGACGTTTTTTGACGCATTTTTCTTGCCTATATTGCCCATGCCCCGCAAGCTGACATACCGACCCCCATTTTAGACCCAAAAACAAGGATTTGCCCCTGAAGTCAGAAAAAAACCTGAAAAAACCCAAATTTCCCCCCAATTCCGGATAATTTCAACTTTTTCCCTTTATTTTCCTGCCGTTTTTTTCGCCTTGTTCAACACCGCCCTTGCGCGGCGAGTTACGTTTTTGTTTTTCGTAGCTCCCAGCACCTTCTGCATGGCGTCGGCAACTTCGCCGGCCAGGCGGACCGCCTGGACCGGATCAAGG
>CAYTND010000164.1:0-5573 GCA_964438965.1 uncultured Pirellulales bacterium | reverse complement strand
TGTTAATGGGGCTGTATATGCCAAAACCGAACTGTCGGAAATCAAGGATTCGCTGGCCCACGAGAGCGGGTCGCTGAAACAACTGTTTCAGCCGGGTATGAAGATTGTGCTGGTTATCGGTATCGTATTAGCTGTTTTGCAGCAGGTTACGGGTATCAACGTTTTCCTTTATTTCGGGACCGAGATTTTCAAGAAGATGGGATCCGATACCAACGCCGCCCTTCTTCAAACGGTGATTGTGGGTGTAGTGAACTTGTCCTTTACTATTATTGCAATCTGGATGGTTGATAGGTTGGGTCGAAAGCCATTAATGATGATCGGGTCGGTGGGGATGGGGCTTTCGCTGTTGGGGATGGGCTTAATGGCATACGTCCAAAAAACAGATTTGTGGGTCCTGTTATTTATACTGGGTTATATCGCATGCTTTGCCCTTTCGGTGGGGCCTGTAACGTGGGTGATTCTGTCAGAGATATTCCCGACCCGTATTCGCGGCCGAGCAATGGCTATTGCCACGGTATGTCTATGGGTGGCAAATTACCTTGTTTCCCAAACGTTTCCCATGATGGAGGAAAATAACTGGCTGCTTGAGAAATTTCATCATGCTTTCCCGTTCTGGCTTTATGGGATTTTCTGCGTTGTTCTGGTTACTTTCGTCTGGCGGTTCGTGCCGGAGACCAAGGGTAAAACGCTGGAAGAGATAGAAAAACATTGGATGAGCACATAGATTGAACAGCAGGAGAGCGCTTTGTAATATTTTCAGCAGAAGGTGTGAAATGAGTTTTCCCAAACGAATGACTATTCAAAGCCATACAATAACTGTTGTTCCGCGATACGCCGAAACAGACAAAGCCGGAGTGGTTCACCACAGCGTCTATCCGGTTTGGTTTGAAATGGGTCGCACGGAACTTTTGCGGGCTAACGGGTTGGCATACACAGACCTCGAACAATCAGGAGTGTTCTTTGTCGTAGCCGAGTTGTTTATAAAATACCGCCGGCCTGCAATGTATGACGAGAAGCTGCAATTGGAAACACATTGCTCAGCGGTTACAGCCAGTAAGGTTGAGCATAGCTATAAACTTATGCGCTGCTGTGATGGGACAATCTTAGCTGAGGGTTCGAGCGTGCTGGCCTGTGTCAGCGCCGAGGGCAAGGTTCGCCGAATACCTGAGTTTATGTATCCAGAAGCCGGTTAGAAATTCTACAGAGGGTGAAACCGCACAAAAAGCGGAGATTTTGGGCCGAGCGAGTCAGAAAAAACAATTCATTTGGCGGTTTTCAATTGACAATTGGCGATTGACAATTGACAATTCGTTTATGGCTTCAGAAAAAAAAGAGAACTGTGGTCTTTTTGGCATTTTTGGTGACGCCAAAGCGGTTCATAAAACCTATTTCGGTTTACACAGTCTTCAGCATCGCGGGCAGGAGTCGGCAGGAATTGCCTCCAGTGACGGTGAATTAATCCAGTGCTATACAGGCATGGGTATGGTCAGGAGGGTATTCCGCGCCGGCAGGGAAGTTTTAAAAAAATTGTCTAACCCAATAGCAATCGGCCATGTTCGGTATTCAACAACAGGTTCCAGCAGGTCTGTAAATTGTCAGCCACTTTTGGCTGAGTACTCCCGCGGGCAGGTGGCAGTGGCACATAACGGCAATCTTATAAACGCAACACTGCTGCGGGACGAATATGAGGCGTATGGCAGTATCTTTAATACCACAAATGATACTGAGGTAATTACTCATTTGCTTGCCAAGCCGACCCACGTGAGCAATCCTGACCCTTTGGCACATGTACTGAATCATCTTCAGGGGGCATATAGTCTGCTATTTTTGTTCGCCGACCGCATTGAAGCGGCCCGGGACCCTCACGGTATCAGGCCTTTATGTATAGGCCAAACCGAAAAAGGCGCTTATGTAGTTGCCAGTGAGACGTGCGCCCTCGATGCCATAGAGGCAAAGTTCATTCGAGAAGTCGAGCCCGGCGAAATCGTTCGGCTGGATAAAAACGGTCTGCACAGCAGATTTTTCGTTACGCCGGGCACTGTTACGCCGGCTCACTGCATGTTCGAGCATATCTATTTCGCCAAACAGAACAGCACTTTTTTCGGTGAAAATGTGCACGAGTTCAGAAAAAAACTCGGAAGACAATTGGCAAAAGAACACCCTGTCGATGCGGACGTGGTAATACCCGTGCCGGACTCAGGGACATCAGCGGCAGTAGGATATGCAGAGCAAAGTAAAATACCTTTCGATATGGGAATGGTCAGGAGTCATTACATAGGCAGAACATTTATCTCCCCGGACCAGAAAATAAGGGAATTGGAGGTTAGACTCAAACTGGCGGTGGTGAAAGAAGTTGTGGATGGAAAACGCATCGTGATAGTGGACGACTCAATCGTTCGCGGCACAACGACAAGAGGTAAGATAAGGGCATTACGCCAGGCCGGCACAAAACAGATTCACATGCGAGTGAGCTGCCCGCCAATCAGGTTTCCCTGTTTTTACGGCATTGATTTTCCGACCAAAGAAGAGCTGCTGGCAAATAATCGCGATTTGGAACAAATCAAAGAGTTCCTTGAAGTTGACAGTGTCGGCTATATGTCGCTGGAAGGAATGCTTCAGTGCGCAACATTACCGGAAGACCACTACTGTACCGCGTGCTGGAGCGGGAAATACAAAATACCGGTAGATATCGCGGTCAACAAGTTCTCTATGGAATGCTACCAGATGCATATGTTTGAAGACGAAGAATAGTGGATATTCGAGTTTATGATTTATACAAAATCTCAAGCCACGAAAGATGAGCAAATATATAAGCTATGAACAGTCTGGTGTGAGTATCGATGCCGGCGACGAGATGGTTCGGCAAATCCAATCGGCTGTTGCCGGCACGTTCGGGCCGGGTGTGATTGAATCGCGAAACGCCTTTGCCGGGATGTTTCGGCTCGACTATGACGAGCGACTGTTCAAAAGAAATTACAAGAATCCTGTTCTTGTGGCCTGCACCGACGGTGTGGGCAGCAAGGTCCAGTTAGCCGGCAAGATAAAAAAGTTCAACACCGTAGGTATTGATTTGGTTGCGATGAACGTTAATGATATGCTCGTGCAGGGTGCCGAGCCATTGTTCTTTCTCGATTACCTGGCGGTTCATAAGCTTGAGCCGAAAATGGTAGCTGGGCTTGTAAAAGGCGTTGCGGCCGGGTGCCGAGAAGCCAACTGCGCACTAATCGGCGGGGAAACGGCAGAAATGCCGGATACCTATTCGACGGGCGATTTCGATATGGCCGGGTTCGCGGTTGGGGTTGTCGAGCGGAGGAAAATAATTACAGGCGAAACAATAAGAAAAGGTGATGTGATTCTGGGTCTTGCTTCAAGCGGACTGCACAGCAACGGCTATTCGCTGGTCCGCAATATTTGCTTTAAGCAAGCAAAGCTTAAAATGACTGATGTCCTGGATGAACTCGACGGTGCTGTGCTGGGTGATGTATTGTTAGAGCCGACACGAATTTATGTTCGGTCGATAATAAAACTGCTGTCGCAATACAAGGTCAAACGAATCGTTCACGGAATGGCGCATATTACCGGCGGCGGTCTGGTAGGAAATATTCCGCGAGTGCTGCCGAAAGACTGCGATGCGACTATAAAAAAATCGAGCTGGCCGAAACAAAAGATATTTACGTTTTTGCAGAAGGCAGGCCCTGTCGAAGAAGAGGAAATGTTCAGAGTCTTTAATATGGGGATAGGTTTTGTGCTGATAGTGGCTGAAGACTTTGCTAATTCAATAGCTAAAAAATTGACAAGGTTCGGCGAGCGGGTCTATAAGATAGGGCGAATCACTACCGGCACCGGCAAAGTGGTCCTGAAATAAGTCGTCGTTCTTGACCCGGTTCATGAGTGACGCGTCACAAAGCAGGAAATGCGAAATACGAAATATGCCAAGTTTGCCGTAGCAGCGATAATGTATGCTGCCTTTGCCGGGTATCTGTATCAGCCGTATCTCAAAAACTTCGGCAGATGGCAATACCTTTTGGTTGTGAATGCTCCTCTGGCTTCTCTGGGTTGTTACGTGCTCAGTAGGCGGTGGGTGGCTGGATTTGGTGAGTCGTTTTTTGCGGGAGCTATTTACGGCTTTGGACCATTTACACTTGGGTTAGTAAAATTTCACCCTACGGCGGGTCTTTTAGTGGCGGCTATACCATGGCTATTTTGCCCTGCTGCGTTTGGCCCTAAAACCAGGTGGCGATGGTTAAGGATTCCGCTTGCGGTTCTGCCGTTTCTGGCAATAGTGCTTTTCTTTCAGGTATCCACTCACTACCGGTTGTTCCCAGTTTCAACACAAGCCAGGTTACATTTAGCGGACCTGGTCGGCTTGTTAGCTCCGCTTATCACAGCTAAACAAAACACAACTCTAATCGGCTTTTATCATATTCCAGTGGCGGCGCTGGTTATGGGTTTTTCTATGCTGCTGGCGGCTCGGCGGTTCAGTATAATAATAATTTTCACCATCGGCATAATATTGGCCTTTTGCGATCCTTTCTTCGGTATCAGCCCGATTATCTGGTTTACCATGCCTATGTTGTGCTGCTCGGTGCTTGTGGGTGCAGGTATGCAGGGACTCGCCTCGGCTGGCTTTGCCGACCGCGGGTGGGTCCTGGCAGCCGCGGCGATTATGTGCACTCTTGCCATCGTAACATTACTGCTGGCAGCAAAATACTTTCAGACATTTTTAGGACTGGGTGCGGGATACGCAAAACTTTTTACCGAAGCTGGGAAAATGTATGTACTCGGTGCGATTGTAGCTGCGATTATTTTCTTTATGATACGTGCGAAACTACGAATGCGGCAGTTGCGACAGGTCGCCCTTTGTGCGGCGATGGCGGTGGACATATTTCTCGGCGCAAGGTTTATCGTCGATAAGATTCTTTGAATCGATACTCGAGTTACGAGAAAGTCTCCCGCTGGATTTGTCCGAGGTAGAATCGGCCATCGTTGCGCATAAAATTAATGATGGCATCGAACTGCTGATCTATGAAGTGTGTGTCGTTGCTAACTATTGATATACCGATTACGGCGCTGGTCTTGTTGTCCTGATGGTCAACTTCCGAGATTGAGATATTGAACCTGCTTTTCAATCGGCCTATTACACTCTTGACGATACTTCTTTTTCCCTTGAGCGAAGTTACGCCCTGCATGGATAAATGAGCTGTTAGTACTCCGACAATCATACCTTATTTTCGTTTCAAACATTCATCATCTGCTTTTGAATCTTTTCCAGCAGCTTTTTTGTAGCTAAGATACCATCGTTTTCGCTGAGTCTGTTGCCTTCGTACTCAATATCGACGTAGCCTTTGTAGCCGGAATCAACGACAATTTTCATCATACGGTAGAAATCAATCTTAGTCTCATCGCCTTTTTCGTCGAAGTCATAACTCTTGGCGCTGACCCCTTTAGCGTAGGGCATCAGCATTTCGACGGATTTATATTTATCCGCTTCCGGCGGAAAATTGCCGAAGTCGGGCAGTGTCCCGCAATTGGGCAGGCCGACCTTCTTGATTACGCTGGTAAGCCACTGGCTA
>CAYTND010000163.1:0-5583 GCA_964438965.1 uncultured Pirellulales bacterium | reverse complement strand
GGTTGTTTCCTTATGATTGTATGAGTAGATAAAAGTGCCGGCTCCTACGTAATCCTCGGCGTATTCTTTGCCGGTCGTATGGATCCATCGTTCGGCATTGGCCAGCCGGTTGATTATAACTGTATAATTGCCTTCAAAGGTGTTATAGGATGCCTCGGCGGTCAATTTGTCGGTATCGCTGGAGGCAACTGAAAAAGCGCGAAGTTCGTTGGCGTCGGAAAGAGCCCGAACCGAGTTTCTTAAGTTGCTGAGTTTGGTTTCCAGAGTGCTCAGAGCATCTTGTCTTTCCTCCCAAATACTTATGCGTTCTTTATACACATTAAGTGAACGGCGCTCGATAGCCATCAGTTGGGCGATGAGTTTGGTTGTATCTATCCCTGTTAAGAGCCCTGGGAGCTGTAAAGTTGACATCTTTGTCTGCCTTTTGGTTTAAGTTTTCATACCTTCACGAAAATCTACAAGCACGGCTAACACCCGCACCCACGTGATTTATTATCGTTCAAAAACACTTTTGGCTTAACTATTTATCTTATATTTGCTTGCCATATTCGCATTCATTTAGAAACAAGTTGCTGTGGCGCCTCGGTATATCTGGCTCGTATGAGTTTAGACTTTTGCACTAACTGCCGCAGACCCTGGTTTTCCGGGTCCATTTTTACACAGTCATTTAGCTCTGAACAGGCCCGGTCGAAAGCTGTTCTTGAACACTCAGGGGCGTTTGTCTTTACATATTCCTGCCCTATTGCAAGGTATGTCCCGGCAGTTAGGCATTTAGCGTGCAATTGCCTCATCTGGGGAGCTATCTTATCCCACTCAATGTCCGGAAACAGCTCGTCGTACGTGAACGTATCGGCAAATCGCTTGACAACATCAAAATGACTTTTTGCCTTTTGGGCGGAGCAATTTCTTGAAAGACTGTCGCTGGTCATTCGGCGCAGATACAGAGCACCCTTGAGATGATGTATTTTCAGGCCGTGCTTTACGAACCGCCGCATCATATCGTAGTCTTCACCAACCAGTAACTCCTCGTCAAAAAAACCGATTTTATCGAAGACGCTTCTTCTGATACAGGTTCTGAACGGCACTACCGGAAAGCCACAGTGGAACAGGTCCCTGATGAGTAATTTTCGGTCCGTGTATTCTGGTCTTTCAATCACTCGAATCGGTTTGGAGTTCTCATCAATAAGACAATCGTCACAATAAACCAGGTCAACATCGGGATGTTTTTCAAATTCAGCCAGGTGCGCGGCAATAAAGTCTGCTGTCATCATATCATCGTGGTCAAGCTTTATTAGAAAAGAGCCTTCGGATTTTTCTATCCCGGTATTGTGCGTGGCAGCAAGCCCGGAATTTTCATGGTAGAAGTATTTTATTCTTTCATCTTTAAAACTGAATACTATGTCTTTGGTATCGTCTGTGGAGCCATCGTTAACAACAATCAGCTCGAGGTTTCGGTAGTTTTGAATTAGAACACTTTCAATTGCCTCTGCGATATGTTCAGCGGCATTGTAAGCCGGCATTATCACCGAAACCAGTGGCTCAGATTGTTTACAGCAAGAGCTTTGCCGGATACCTTTCTGCTCACTTTGCTGTTCAGAAACGTAAGGCTCGGAAATATTATTGTTTTGCCGTTGTTGGCAACTTTCGTTCTCCATATCAACCAGTTGAAGGTTATAATGCCTGCTGTTTTGCGAACACCAATTTTGTACGTCCATCCTCAGGTTTTTTTCAAAATAATCAGAAAGAAACTTTCCTGCAGCCGGGTTGTTGTGATTCTGTATTTCTCTTCTTAGACAAGTTAAGCACTGCTGCTCTCTGTCAATTGCAAAATAAGCCAAAGCCAATAAAAGGTCATAACCCTTAAACCTCTTTGTGATATTGGGGGCCATTTTTTGTGTGTTGTTAAGTGTGTTTATACAGTTTACATACTCTCTGAGGTTAAACCACGTGATTGCCCTTTTTACAAAGCCATAGGATACCTCATGATCAATAGGGCCGTTGCCATATCTGCGCTGCAAAGCCTGTCTTATTGCAAGTTCGGCAAATTCAGTTTGCTCTTTGAGTTTTATGGTGGAAATATTTCCCGGCCATGACCTTAACAGATATAAATATTCATCCAGATTTCGAACCAGCCCAACTTCAGATAACCGTAACCACAAATCATAGTCCTGAGCATAAGTATATTGTTCATTATACCCTCCAACTTCCACGAGTGCAGCTCTTCGCACTATTGCTGTTCCATGACCGACACAAGCTTCAATCAGCAATTGCTTCTTAGTATCTTCATATTCTGTTGGTGGTTCCTTGCTGCCCCAGATTTTGCCATCAGAATAGATTCGGCCATACCAACACCCAAGAACTAAACAGTCTGGGTTTTCATCCAAAAATTTTACTTGTCTTTCAAATCTTTGAGGATGAGAGATGTCGTCCGCATCCATACGGGCAACGTATTTACCTCTACATAACTTTAATCCGATATTCAAAGATTTCGTCAATCCCAGGTTTTCAGGATTTCTGTAGATAAAGGTTCTTGAGTCTTTCAGATTGAGTAGTATCTCGGAGGTTCTGTCGGTGCTGCCGTCATCAACTATAACTACTTCAAAATCCTGATACGTCTGGTTGTAGATGCTTTTCAGGGCTTCTTCGATAAATTGTTCAGTGTTATGAACAGAGATTAACACACTGATTTTGGGCTTATTAGTTATGTCCTTGTTTTCTTCTTCAAAAGGTATGCAGGCGTTAAAGCCTCTTTTATAATAACGTTGGGCTCTATCGTTATGGCCCTGAAGATAAACCAGTCCTCTGTCATCAATGTATTCATACAGCGTGTTGTCTAAGGCGAAGCGATATAATTTGCTGTTGGGTATGCCGACAAATACGTTGAACCAGGTGGCATCTGGATTGATTTCTTTTAATAACTGCTTAGTTTCCTGGCGGTCAGACTGAGTTTCGCCCGGGACTCCAACAATAGTGCTTGCTACTGCTTTTACGCCAAACTCCTGGCACCAGCAAAATGCATTTCTAATCTGTTCAACAGTAATATCCTTCTGTAATAAATTCAACATTCTCTGGGAGCCGCTTTCCACGCCGAAATAAAATCCCTTTAAACCCGCACGAGACATTAATTCTATGATATCTCTATCAAGATTAGAGACTCTTGATTCACAGGCCCAGGATACCTTTATCCCTTTTTCTATGATCAGATTGCAAAACTTTTTCAGCCTTTCTTTGTTAAGGGTAAAGTTATCCTCTCGGAAATAAATTCCTTTTGTTCCATAGTGCTTAATAAGATACTCAATATCAGCAACAATTCGTTCGGCACTAAAATACGTATATTTCTTGCCCCAGATAGAACCTACCGAGCAAAATTCGCACTTAAAGGGGCAGCCACGGCTCGTATTCATTGTGAACACCGGTGTCTCCGGCAAAAAGTTCATGCCCCAGTTATAGGGTAACTTGACAAAATAATCCCATGCGGGCATAGGCAACTCATCGAGATTCTTCATGCGAGGATAACTGACAATTCTTTGAGTGACCTTGTCTTCCACAATATCCAGGATCGCATGTTCGCCTTCACCCTGCACAACATAATCAACAAAATCCGGAATCGTATGCACAGCTACGGTAGTATGAGGTCCTCCTACTATTATCCTGCCCTTCCATCTGCCCGTTTGCCGCAGATGTTCAAGTTTATGCATCATACGAAGAGTGTCACGGAAGCAAATGGTATTCGCATAGATACCGACGAAATCTATTTGATTTTTCTGGAGCCAGTCGGTCTCAAGAAAGTTGGTCGGCTGTAAGTAGTTATCTATGAAAAACACTTCATGACCGCCATTACGCAGTACCGAAATAAGGAAACCAATTCCAATAGGCGGTCTTTTCTCCGAGGTCGAGAATGGAGACTGGGTCGGAGCAGCAGAGGTTGTCAGCAAAATTCTCCTGGATTTCTTAAAGTCACTTCCGGGAGTATGCCGGGGTAAGTACGTCGTTTCTTTGTCGTGCAGTTCTTCCGATTTGCTGCAATTATGGTTATTATCAACACCTTGAGCTAAAAAAACTCTACCGTATTTATTTCTAATTTCATCGATCTCTTTTAGTCTCTCTCTTTGTTTTCCGGGGCCGATTTCGAGGCCTTGCGGGTTTTTGTAATATAATCCGAGTAATTCAGGTATATGAGTAATCGTATAATCTGTATCAAAAACTATTCGAAGCCAGAAGTCCCAATCTCCTGCAACTTCGTAGTGGGGCTTAAAATAACCAATAAGCTCGTGAAGTTTTTTCCTCCACATGACTTGAGGGCCACAAGGATTACGCTGTGCTATAACCTCTTTGGAGAAATCCGGCCGTTCTATGAAACCGTTTGTATGGTGTTTTTCGAAAGTTTCGTTTGGATAATTCGTGACTATCTGGTCAATATATATCGCACCTATATGTTCGTTGGCTTCAAGGGTATCGGCCATTATTTCCAGAGCATCCTGCCTTAGCCTGTCATCGGTGTTTGTGTTTACGAGGTATTTGCCTGAAGCAGCCTGTGCCCCTCTGTTCCAGGATTTATAAATTGTTTCACGCTCTTCGACTTTAATATATTTTATATTGTCATATTTATGCTGAAATTCTTTGACAATCGCTTCTTCGTCTTGCTCGGAACCGCTGTTAACGACAATTATCTCAAGTCTGTCGGATATGGTTTGATTCTCCAGGTCTTCAAGACAGCCACGAATGAAGAGTTGAGAGTTGTACATCGAGACGATAGCTGAGACAAGATACTTTCTGCTTTCAACGTCTCCTTGGTTTTGCTGCATAGCGACGTGTTCAGCCCCTGCTATTAAGTCTTTTTTATACTCGGGTATAACATCGTCCCAACCTTCGATTCTTTTTTCACAGTTAAGGCTCTCCAATGCCTGTATGACTTTATCATCGTTCGGATTTTCCCGCAAATAGGTCATATACAGATTTCTTGCCTCTTGAACCAGGCCATGACTGGTTAAAACCTGACCACAATTCAGGACAGTCGCAAGATCGTAGGGGTTAATTTTGAGAGCATTTGTGAAGTGTTTTAAGGCATTGGCCAGTTCTCCTTTCTGCAAATATGCTTTGCCAATATTATTATGGGCGGCAATAAAGTGCGGAGCAACCTCGATGGCTTTCTTAAAGGAATTTAGGGCACCATCTATATCTTTCCTACCCAATAATTCCTCCCCTGACAGGTTGTACTTTTCCGCAGAGTTAATAACCGGATGTTCTACTTTTCCAGCAAGAAAATCTTTTGTGCCAAGCGCTAAACTATTTTCGGAAGAAACCGTTACTGCCTGTTTGTTGGATAATCTCTGTATAATTTTCAATAAAGGAACAATCGTGTGGTTCAGATCTAATCTTTTTTCAAAAAACTCCAGGCAATTTAGCCTAAATTTCAACAACTGGCCATCTGTTAAAGGTGTGCTGAAATTTCCATTATCATCTACAACCAATCCAAGACCATATTTTCTGACATAATCGCTCATCTGGCCGATTTTATTTATTATTATTGGCAGTTCATGCTGAAGATATGCCGCGATTTTACCGGAAGCCATTCCGAGATAT
>CAYTND010000162.1:0-5602 GCA_964438965.1 uncultured Pirellulales bacterium | reverse complement strand
ACTCCAGAAGAGCTAAAAGCCCTGCTTGGACCTGCTGTGAAGGAAACAACGCAAAACGATGGTGGTATGGAGGTTCTTGACCTTAAATACTCCGACATCCAAGCCAAGTTCGGCAGGATGAGACGCTATTCTGCTCCATTTACTCTTCTCTGGATAAATGTGAGAGGCAAGTGGCTCGATATCGGCCAAAATAAGAAGATTACCCTGAGGAATGAGGATGACCTTGAGAAATTCGACCCTTTCTGGGGATTTGCAAACATGTCACTGGTCAAGCTCAACTTGAAAGGTCATGCAAAGCTACTTGAAAAGATGCCTTTTGACAGTCGAACTGAATGGCCCGGCCCTGATAAGCTGCCCGATGGTTTCGAACCGGTTCGTTTGCTTGAGGAAGGAAAAAATCCCGGTCTTGGTGTCCGGCGTCTGCATGAGCAGGGTATCGATGGCAGGGGAGCAGGCATTGCTATCATCGATCAGCCTTTGCTGAGGAACCATATTGAGTACATCGACCGTATTGCGCTGTACGAAGCAATAGATGTGCAGGGCGTCCCTGTACAAATGCACGGGCCTCCAGTGGCCAGTATTGCCGTTGGGAAAACTTGCGGGATCGCGCCAAAAGCCTCGCTTTATTACTTTGCCGTACCGATGTGGAAGCCTGATAACCAACCCTACTGTGACATTATTGATAAGGTAATTAAGCTAAACGAGGACCTAAGTATCTCGGAGCAAATTCGAGTGGTAAGCATATCAACCGGCATGTTTTCTCGGCAAGCAAATTTTGATGGCTGGAAAGAAAGCATGAAGAAAGCCGACAAACACGGCATCTTAGTCGTTACATGCGCCCAAGACTTGATAAGTTACGGGCTTCTTGCTCGCATCCCGGGCGAAGACCCGGACGATCCGGCCAACTATCGGAGCGGAAAATATGGTGTCCGTCCAGGTGCTCTTCTGGTGCCGGTGAACAATCGAACAACGGCCAGCCACAACGGCTCAGACGTTTATACATATTGGCGAGAGGCTGGGATGAGCTGGGCAGCACCTTATCTGGCAGGACTTGCTGTTTTGGCACATCAGCTTAAGCCGGAAATTGAACCCGAAAAGATTATCGAGCTATGGAACCAAACCGCAACCCAAACCGATGCGGGATTAGTTGTAAATCCTATAGGTTTCATAAAAGCCGTCCGGGAACTGAGATAACAGTTGGAGTTTATGTGCACAGAAATCGAAGCAAAGCTAAAGGTTGATTCGCTGCCGGAAATAGAACATAAGCTTAATGAGCTCGGCGCCGAGTTTCTGACAGAGCAGTTGCAGACCGATTATTATTTTGACGATGCAAATGCAACACTGACAAAAACCGATAGATGTCTTCGATTGCGAAAACAGATGGTTGGAAAAAGTGAGAGCTTATTTTTAACTTATAAAAGCGCCAAAGAAAAAAGCAACTTCAAAAAAAGGCAGGAAATAGAGTTCGAAATCAAGGGCGCCGATTCGGCCTGTAAGCTGCTTTCGGCATTAGGGTACGAACAGATTTCGGTCGTTGAAAAAAAACGTCGCCTTTGGCAGCTTGGTGATTGCGAAGTTGCTCTGGACCAGTTGCCGTTGTTAGGTGATTTTGTGGAAATAGAAGGACCCGACGAAGAAAAAATAGCCACTGTGCAAGAGAGTTTGGGACTGACTGATTTGCCGCACATAACAGAAAGTTACGCATCTTTAGTGGCGAAAAAGCAAATAGTAAATAGTAAATAGAAAATCAGAAAAATGAAACCTGATGATGGTTACATTGCTTATATCGTAAACCCGAAGTCTGGCGCCACGAGCAGTAAATTGACCGGACGCCGATTTGAACAATACCTTCTCAAAAGAGGGTTCAATGTCAGGGTTAGTCTGACGACTTCTTTGGAAAATGCCTGCGAATTGGCCACCGATGCAGCAGTTGAATACGACTGTGCAATGGTCGTCGTTGTCGGCGGCGACGGTACCGTCAGAGAGGTCGCGCACGGCCTGGAAGGCAGTGACAAGCCATTGCTGATAGTCCCACACGGAACGGAAAATCTGCTGGCAAATGAATTAGGTTTCGATGAAAAACTAAAAACAATAATAAGAACATTTGAGGCGGAATACATTCGGCCTCTGGACTTAGGAAGTGCAAACGGGAGATGTTTTACTTCCATAGCCGGCTTTGGGTTCGATGGCCAAATCGTCAAGCGAGTCAGCGAGCAGCGAGAGGGACATATAGACCACTTCGATTACTTCTGGCCGATATGGCGAACATTCTGGAACTACAAATTCGACCCCATGAAAGTCGAAGTTGACGGAGAAGAAATTTTCGATGGCCCCGGCTTGGTTTTTGTCGGAAACATTTCAAGATACGCCTTAGGCCTGCAGATATTGCACTATGCTGATTTCGGCGATGGTTTGCTGGATGTGTGCGTTTATAAATGTGCGTCTCAACTTCACCTGGTTAAGCATTCTGTGATGACTATCTTAAAACAGCACGCTGATACCAGCGATGTTATTTATCGGCAGGGCAAAAACATCTCGATAAGTTCTAAAACCGATTCGGTAATGACTGAAATTGACGGTGACCCTGGGCCAGCTTTGCCCGTACAAATTAAGGTAATACCGCAGGCCGTCAATTGTGTAGTGCCCGAAGGCGCAAAACCCGCAGGAATAAGAACAAGAATTATCAGAGCAATAGGATAATTTAAAGTGCCTAAAGTGACACATAAGTGTCATCCTGAGGCGGTGAGACCTTAACCAATGCTATAAGAGGCCGTGCTGAGGTGGAGACAAAAGTTTATACTTTCAACATGACTAAACAGTCATGACTAAAATGTAGTAGCAAATTGCCAATAGTACGTTCTTCTTGTTAAACTTGGCGGGTATTGTCTGGAGTGGAGCGGAGGGTGTCAACTCGACACTCTCCACTTACCCTAATGCTGTTGCAGTAGAGTATATTTGAGCCCAGATGGACTTTGGGATTAGACCGGTGAAAAGAAAATATAGGAGTCTAACATGCGACTTTCAGGTTGCCGGATAGTATTAATTGCAATTGTTATTATTACTGTTGGGCTTTGTGCGATCAGTATAGTTTGCATACGCAGAATTAACAGCGGAAAACAGCAAAACCAGGTGAAAGAACTGCAAGCCATTTGGACAGAAGGAGCAAAAAATGCCATGCTACCTGATGAGGCAGTTGAACTAGTAGCACGATTGATCTCGGAGGCTCTGTCTTATGGAAGCGGTTCCAAACTAGAGGTCGATCACGACCGGTTGAGTCAATCTCTGGATAGGTTCTTACGTCAATTCGAAAGTCGCTTTCACCGGCCTAACCATAGCAGAGGGTATTGTTACTGGACGGCATGGCTGTTAGCCGAATCGGCAAGACGACCTCCAAGAACTCCCCAGGAGATTCAAGCTGCTCGTATTTCTTTTGAGACCTTCAGAAATGATCTCGTGTCCCTACTGAACACAAGGCTAAGGGAAGAAAATGGTGAAGAGAAGTACCAGAAATATTCAGAATACATTAACGAATGCTTGACGTGGACAAAAGAAACGCTTGACAAACACTTTGTGGAACTACACGACGACCCGATGTTTCCGGCACTGCATTCACCAATCACACAAGAGGCGAAAGAGTGGGTGTTAGCAGAGTTTGCAAAGGAACCCACGCTTCCACGTGTCAGTAAGCCAACGAAAATGATGGTATTGGAGGATGAAATTTTTCACAAGGACCTGAAACGCTTCTTCAAAGATGTTCCGGAAAGGGTGGTTTGGGGCATTACCTTTAGAACAATTTCTAAACGCCTGAATAAAACCAAATATTGGGGCTACATGAAATATCGCACGTGGAGTTGTGGCGACGGAGTGTGGCCTATAGATGCTCAGTTTGTGCCAAATAGGGACCTCAACAAAGCGAAAAGATGGGTTAGAGATGAAAATAAAAATGAGTAAACAAAATCTGATAGGGGTAAGTATCTTTCTGGGATTCATGATGATTGTATTTGACAGTGGTGCTGCAAAGGCCGAAATCATAACTAAAGAGGAAATCATCCACAGGCTTCAAGAAAAACCGGTCTTCACCGGTGAACTTCGTGTAATGAATGAGCAGGAGAAAGCCGCGTTCATGAATCAGCTTAAGGTCAGGTCCATTGCAAAGCAATACTTACCTGATACGCTTGAGGTTCGAAGCAAATCAGACAAATCTTTTATTTTGGAAAACCTCGACTTGTCCATAAATAAGAAAAACATTGAATATAACAGACTATACTTGAAGAAGAGACTAATGGATATTGTGGTTAATTGCAAAGCTAGTCTGCTTCTACCTCAGTTATCCAAGAGCGACAAAGAGAACATAAAAAATGGCGTTATAACGCTAACAGATCGTGCTAGAACCAGCATCTTGAAACATCTAAATGGAATTATCGGCCAAGAGGATATAAATAAGTTCGTTGACAACATGCGCCACAGGCTTATTAGGGATATTGATTCGCCGTTAACAACTGCTATGAAGCAGGAAATAGCCCCCTCAGCAATTGACCGTCTTTCAAGGGTGTTAGATAAAAGGCTTGAACTTACGAAAGGAAGAGCTCTATCTCGTATTGAGCAAGCAGGTGAGACAGAAGACAAAATACTAAGGGCAAAAAAAATCAAGAGCGAAACCGAAGAAATTCTTTACGAGATTCTGAGCCCACTCCATATGCAAATACTTAAAAGGACATCTCTAAGTTTGTTTGCAAACCTGAAGAGTGACGATTTCGTGCCAGGCTACGCAGAAGCAATTCAAGAATTGGAGATTACGGGAAGGAAGTTGCGGGAAGAAGAGATGAGGCTAAAGGAAAAAGAACGTGATGCGACCAGAATCAGAAATGAACTTAACATTGATACTTTTATAGAGGATGTTGAAGACGATATCTCAGAATCACCAAAACACCTTTTTGAGCAGACATTTATACCCATGCTGGAGAAGAGCAGCGAGATGCAAAATACGACTCCCAAGGTGACAAAAAACGCAAAAAAACACGAAATTAGAAAAGATGCTAACACCGATGAACCAAATGGCAGCACAATAAGTCATAGGAATCTATTTCGAGTGCTGGGACTGGTAGCTATTTTGACGGTCGTGTTCCTCATGGCTTTGCTGGGCGTTAGATGGCTCAAGCAATGCGCACAGCAGGAGAATGTACCGGATAAGAACAGATGAAACGATTGTAATGGCAACGGCATACTGGATGAATGCGATATTGCCGAGGGCGAAGGGATCTGGCCAACGAAAAAGAGATTCTTCACTTCGCTGTGCTGTGTTCTCCGTAAGTCCGCTTGGGGACGCCTTACGGCGGAGTCCTTCGGACAGAATGACAGCAAAGCTGTCACGTTAGGCACTTGAGTGCGAGGTATAAGTAAAATGAATTTCAAAATTGGGCAAGTCGAAATTGGTTTGGATGCGCCCTTATTTGTAATGGCAGGACCTTGCGTTATTGAAAGCGAAACTTGCTGTTTAGATATTGCGAATAGGCTTGTTGATATCGGTGCAAAAACAAATGTGGGAATAATTTTCAAGGCCAGTTTCGACAAAGCGAATCGCTTCAGTCTGCACAGCTTTCGT
>CAYTND010000161.1:0-5642 GCA_964438965.1 uncultured Pirellulales bacterium | reverse complement strand
TTACATATTGACGGTGATTTGTGTTTATTACACGGCTCGATTATTGGGTGTTAATCCGGCACTATGTGCGGTCTTTTCCTGCTTTGCAATGTTTACAGGCCGTTCGTTTCTCGATATTCGGCCCGCGGGTTTTTCAAATATGTTAGTGGCAGTCTTTTTGCTCATACTTGTCCTTGCCACATATCGAAACGTGTTGTATATATGGCTTATTGTGCCGGTAACGATTTTCTGGTGCAATGTCCACGGCGGATATATCTACGCATTCATAATGCTCATCCCGTTTATAGGTTTGCACCTGCTTGGCAATTGCAACAGAAAATGGACTGCGATTTTATACAATGTTACTGCCTGGCCGTTCCTATATTTTGTTTTTTCCAAAGCCGGCCTTACGTTATCCACATTTCTGTTTTTAGTCCTGGTGATAGTTTTGGATTTTGTCCTGATTTTTTTCAAGAAAAATCTTGTCTCTATTGGATGGAAGGGCGTATATCATACAATCGCAGCTTATTTTGTTGCTTTCTTAGCTACGGTTTTGTTCAACCCTTTTCATTTAACGAACCTGACTCATACATTTATCATCAGTGTCAGCGAGCACGCTGCGAGATGGCGCAACATCCACGAATGGCGTCCTGCTTTCGACTGGACTAATCCTGTCGGTACTGCAAAACCTTTTTTAGTAATGTACATTATTGCCTGGTTGGCTCTTGGGGCCTGGGCAGTTGTCCTGATACGCGCTTCCAAATCTGTTAACCGGCACTCCAAGCGAAAAATAAATAGTTCTGACGGGTATCAATGGCCCAAAATCGATATATCACTAATGCTCATCGCAGCTCTTACGATTTATATGGCCATTCGTTCCCGCCGGTTTATACCGATAGCCGCCATCGTGGCCTGCCCGGTTATAGCGATGTTCATCGACCATATCGTCCGTGCAATTTCAGCAGTGCGTAACTTCCGGAAAAACAAACGTCTGATTGTCTCTGTGATGCCATATAATCTACAATTGTTTTTTGTGCTTGCCGGTTCCGTGACGGTCTTGTTTTTCGGCACATGGTGGGGGCTTAAATTTAAGCGTATTTATATTGATGCCTGGCCTCGCGACCCAAAATTAACTTCAATGTTTATGCGTATGACCGACTCTGGGCAAAAGCCGTTTTACGCCACTAAGTTTATGAAAGATAACAAATTAAAAGGTAAAATGTTTAATTACTGGACTGAGGGCGGCTTCATTGCCTGGGGCCAGGAGCCCGACCCGAATACCGGCCGAACGCCTCTGCAGTTGTTTATGGATGGCAGAGCACAGGCAGCTTATGACCGCAAAGCCTTCGACGCCTGGACGCATATTATGTCCGGGGGCCTGATTACAGGCCAGATAGTGGCACGTGCCCGGGCCAGAGGACAAAGTTTAACCAGAGCAGATTATGTAAAGATAGGCCAGTGGATGGATGAACAGCTAAGAGAACGTAATGTCTGGGTAGTCTTAATGCCCCAGTCAACGTATAGCAACCCTCCGCGGCATGAGTATTATCTAAAAACGTCCTATCATGCCATACAGGGCATTGAACGTAATCCCAATTGGCCTCTTGTCTTCTTCAATAATAAGCAAAAATTGTTCGTTGATATAAGAACGCCCCAGGGCAAGGCGCTTTATGACGGCATATTTAACGGAAAAACCGTTTACCCTGATGATTACCACAGGAACCTTATTCGTGCCCATAGCTGGCTTTACTATCGTCGTGGAATAGCCGAGAAAAAGAAGGGATTTGTTTTTGCCGTCAAAGCCTTCAATTTGAACGAATCACCGGCCCCTATGCGTGAAATAATAGTTGTTGCTTCAGGGTTCGCCGAGATAAAACCTGACGTTAAAAAGTTTTGCGAAGATTATGTCGAGAAATTCACAGAAAATGAGGCTGATTGGGCCGAACAGGATGGCTATCGCAACAGAGTTGAAGCCGCGCGGTTAGCATGCTTTTATTTGGAGAGTGTCGCCCGAACACAGAAGGACACAAGACTCGCGAACTCTTACGCCGCTCAACAGAAAAAATGTGTAGGTGAATTGTTCAGGGTAGCTCAGGTCAAGAGGTGGTAAGCACAAGTTTAATAACCTAATTTGCTTCTGATTATGACTGAGTCGGTAAGTAATATTTCTATCAGCGTTTTTTTCCCCTGCTATAATGAACAGGACAACATCGCCCGCGTAGTTGAACAGGCCCTTGCCGCCTTAGAAAAGTTTAAAGCCGACTTCGAGGTAATTATCGTTGACGACGGCAGTTCGGACAGCACGGGCCAAATTGCCGACGAGCTTGCCGGCCAAAACAGCGGGGTAAAAGTGGTGCATCATCGGACCAATCTCGGTTACGGAGCAGCCTTGCAATCCGGCTTCAAAGCGTCAACAAAGAAGCTCGTCTTTTATACGGACGGCGACGGCCAATTCGATATTAACGAAATGCCGCCGCTGCTGGGGTTGATGGAGCACTACGATATTGTTAGCTGCTATCGACTGAACCGTCAGGATAATCTCATACGCAAAATCAATGGCTGGTGCTGGACGAAATTAGTTTGCCTGCTGTTCGGTATAAAAGTCCGCGACATCGACTGTGCTTTCAAGTTATACAAAAGGGAAATTTTTGATAACATTAAACTGGTAAGCACCGGCGCCCTTATCGACGCTGAAATCTTAGCCCGGGCTGTTCGCAAAGGTTATCGTATAACTCAACAAGGCATCCATCATTACCCACGAACAGCCGGGGCGCAAACCGGTGCGAATTTTCGGGTAATTTTTCGTGCGTTCAAAGAACTGTTGAGGCTGCGAAACCAAATCCGGTAACACAGATTACATGGATTGAAAGAGATTTACCCGGATAACGAAATACGAAAGATGAAATACGACGTATGAACGAAGGAAAAGTCAATCTGTTCATCTACGGCTCGCTGCGTGACCGCAGAATCTTTCAATCTGTCAGCGGCTTAAGTTTTACCAGAAAAGCCTCTAAAATTAGCAGCAAGACGCTTTGGGCCGAACCAGCATTCCTTCCACGTTATCGAAAAGTCAGCCCGGACAATGTCTATTTCTATGCCGTCGCGGCTCCATCTTCAAAAATTGAAGGCCTGGTGGTCTATGATATTCCAGCCTGGGCAATGGCAGAAATCGACAGGTACGAAGGCAAGCGTTATAAAAGAGAAATAGTACAAATCAACACGGCCAATGGTCAGGTTGAAGCCCAGTCTTACCTGGTAACTCACAATTCAATGGCAAAGCGTTTTGGTGACAGGTTCCACGTTAACCTGATACACGAACTTTGGCTGCGAAAGCGCATTGAGAAATTTATCAAAAGGCACACTCGCCCCGGCGAACGCACGGCAGATGCGGAATCGGAACGCCGGGCCGACCGTGAGCTGCTCGCAACCACAGAACGCGACCTGGTCATGAGCCATTATGGCACCGATGCCGTTAGTGATTATTATCTTGAACACGAGCTCGACCGGCCCCGGCCGAGCATAAAACACTTATACATCGACCCCCAGGCCAGGCCGTTTATGGAAAACTATTTAGCTTTGGTTATAAAGCAGGTGCTGCTCAGTCAGCTCGAAGAACAAATCCAGTCCAGATACCGCTTTGAACTCGAGCATATGCGGACTTCAGAAAGATATTTTAAGCGGTCGGTTAGTGTGCTTGCGGCTTTGCAAATGGTAAATGCAAACAGCGGGACTGTTGATATGATTATTGAGAGAAGCCTTCAAACCATGCCCTGTGACAAACACGACCTCATTGACTATATCAAATACGCCGTACGCGCGGCGAAAAGCATGTTTGATGCTCGCATTGCACGTGCAAGGCTGAGACGAATTCATTCGAATCTTCAGCCTGGTCTGGTTCCATTAGGTATTGAGATTGAACTGAGTAATCTTGGTCCTGCGGCTGTCGAACCACAGAGAAGCATTCAGAAAAAGATTGACCCGGTGTATGACGGATTTAAGTATTTCTATGATTTTCGCCTGGATGTTTTATCCTGGAAACTCGGCGGCTATATCGATGACCACACAGGCTCAACCGACCAGGCGCGGCGGTCCGGTTTTTTGGAGCTTGCTCCTGGAAGGCTGAATATCCGCGGAGAACTGTCCCGTCCGGCAACCGCAGACCCGTGGCTTCTTAATCAGTTGATACACGAGATCATCAATTTCTATGACGTCCACCCGCATAGTTTGCATCTTTCTTTCCAGCTTCGAAGAAAGCAGCTCGGCAATCAAAAAATTCTACCTTTGGGTTTTGTCAAGTGCCTGCTTGTGCTTGGCGGTGGTCCTGAACTAAAGGGCACCGGCAGACTGTGGGTATCGAGGATGGGCTATGATGAGATAACACAATACCCCGATGCCGTATTTGGCGGCACCGAACGTCGGGATGAAGAACTTGTATTTGCCAGAACCAGCAAGCGCAGATGGTACCTGGGGGCAGACGCCATTGCAGACAAGCCCCCGGCACAGGCAACTACGTATGTCCAGCAGTACAAATTTATTCGTCTGGAACAAAGGGCCAACTATGAGCCGTTAATTTTGTGTCTTAAGGGTCTCCAGCTGGCGTATAATCCGGCGGATTATTTGACTGCCGAACAGTTAAGGGGCAGCCGAAAATTACAGCAACAGTATGAGCAGTTAAAGCAGTGGGCTGCCGAACCTACAGAAATCAGCCCACAAACAATAAGCAAATTCTTAAAAACCGTCCAAAGCGGCTTGATGAACGAAGGACACCACCGGCCCGCTCACAAATTGCATTACATAGATTGGGTACTAAGCGCTATTGACGTGCAACTGCGTATGTTTAACAAGCAAGTAAGACTCAAGACCTAATTTCTTTACCAGTCCTAAGATTCCAGAGACAAGAGTTTGGTCTGTGGTCTGATATTTTGAAGGCCGTGGGCCCTTGGGGACCCACGGCCAGCCGATGTTGCATATACGCACGCCCTCCCCTCCCAGAGATTTCAGCAACGTATATACGAATATAAGTCAGCAATTAAGAACATCAGAGCTATTAGCTGTCAGTCCGAGGTTGCCTTTGGTCAATCTTTTGTTTTATGAACTTTGCTGTACGCCAGGCAGCATCCTTACTGAAGTCAATGCACTTTTGTATCCCTGTATTAAAAGATTTTGCGAACTCGTCTGATTTGAGCGCCGAAAATACAGAGCTTTTTTCTCCCGCCGTTTTGCTTCGCAAAAGCGAAGAATTAGCGGAGGCATTGGCTTTATTCTCAGGTACGGGTGCCAAGGTATAAATCGCAGTTGCAAAGCCGCCAAAATAGACTATCAGCAGAAATACGAATTTAGTTCTCCAACCTCTCATTAAGATTCTCCCTTCCTAAGACACGTTTTATCGGCCTTCCCCCCACTGGTCTTTTGGAATTGCCTCTATTAAAATTTAACATAAAAGGCCTCAAATGCCAAGCGGAAAGTGCGAAAACTGTGCTATATTTTTTGGCAAGCGATTTTGGCCTTTGCAATCCGCCTACGGCGGACAAGATTGGGTTTGAATTGGGTTTGCTTTGACCAAGTGTCCAATTGCGTTTATTTTCATAAGCCGTCTGTAATAATATACTTACGTTCATTTGCAATCCGCCTACGGCGGACAAGATTGGGTTTGTTTTGCATAA
>CAYTND010000160.1:3913-5656 GCA_964438965.1 uncultured Pirellulales bacterium | reverse complement strand
ATACTGTTGAGGAGATTTTCCAGCAGGATGAGACTGAAATGTATGCGGCGATTATGGGTCTTGTGCAGCCTATTTTCAAAGGTGGACAGCTCAGGGCACAGATTGACTCAGCCGAGGCGCGTTACGCTGAGCTGGCAGCCAATTATGCCGGCACAGTTCTAACTGCGATGCGTGAAGTCGAGGACGCGCTTGTTACTGAGCAGATGCTGCAAACTCAGCTCAAACACGCCCGTGTTCGATTCAGAGAGGCCGGCGCCGCAGAGAGCCTCTCAAGGCAGCGGTATCAACGTGGTGTTGAAGGAATATTAGCTGTACTCGAATCGGAACGGCGCCGCAGAATATCTGAAGAAGAATTGACCGTTCTCAAGGGCCAGCTTTGGAGCACACGAGTAAATCTTTTCTTAGCTCTGGGCGGTGACTGGGATTATCAGAATAATAACCCCCACCAGATGGGTGGGGGCTAAACGACCCCGCAATAATACCTATGGCATAAAATTGCGGGACTAAATATGGGAAGCGGATTTATGAAACCAATCCACGTAATTAAGAAAATGCCTTCCGGTCGATTTCAGGCATTACTTGCCGTTGGCATTGTAATTGCAGGGGTGTTGATTGCTCTGGTTTTTATCAAGTTTAAAAAAACACCTCAGCGAAAAGAGCCGGAAAACCTCGCGCCATTAGTCAAAGTTGAGCGTTTAGATCGCAGGGACATCCAAATGGTCATTCGTGGTTATGGAACTGTCAGCCCCAGGGTGCAGGTGGAAATCGTACCACAGGTTTCCGGGAAGGTAGTCTGGGTCAATCCGCAATTTAAGGCGGGCGGCTTTATTCGGCGTGGTGAGCAGATACTGAAAATAGACCCTCGCGACTATGATTTAGCGGTGCGGCAGGCCAATTCCGCCGTTGCAGAGGCCCAGGTCAAGCTGGACCTGGAAATGGCCGAAGCTAAAGTTGCAAGAGAGGAATGGCAGCAGATCAATCCGGACAAAGAACCGGCTTCGCCGTTAGTTTTTCGCGAGCCACAGATACGCCAGGCACAGGCCAGGCTCGAATCAGCTAATGCAGTACTGGCTACCGCCAATTTGAACCTTGAAAGAACTCAACTTTCCCTCCCAGTCGATGCTTTGATAATGAGTGAAAAGGTTGCCCTCGGTCAGTATGTAATGATTGGCCAATCCGTGGGTGTTGCATATGGAATTGAATCGATGGAAATAGAAGTGCCTCTTGAAGACAGAGAATTGGCATGGTTTGATATTCCCAACAATACAGTTTCAGTTAATGGGACCAAAGGCCCTGCTCAAGGTGCGATTGCTCAAGTAAGGGCTGATTTTGCCGGAGCCGCGCATAACTGGCGAGGCTGCGTGGTCCGAACTAAAGGCCAGGTTGATAAAACATCAAGGCTTATATCGGTTGTCGTTGAAGTGCCTGAACCGTTTAAGTGCTCTGACTCCAGGCCGCCGCTTTTGCCCGGTATGTTTGTAGAGGTTTTAATCGAGGGTAATATTCTTAAGAACGCAATCGCAGTGCCTCGGGATGCAATGCGTAATAGTAATGAAGTGTGGGTGGCCGAAGACGACCAATTATATATCCGACCGTTGGATATTGTTCGTGCCGACAGGGATTTTGCATACGCCAGGTCGGGCCTTGATGATGGAGATATGATTATTGTCAGTTCTCTTGATACGGTTATAGAAGGGATGAGAGTCAGAATTCAGACCGAACCGGCAACCACATTTGCTGAGG
>CAYTND010000160.1:0-3813 GCA_964438965.1 uncultured Pirellulales bacterium | reverse complement strand
GAAACTCAGGCCTCCAAAGTAAGGGCAGAGTAAATGAAAGATTCAACTACAAAAAGAGGTCTTCTCGGCTGGTTTGCAACAAACCACGTGGCGGCGAATTTATTAATGTTTTTAATCATTGCCACAGGTTTGCTTACGATTTTCAGCACCAAGATAGAGATTTTCCCGGAGTTCAGCCTGGATATAATAACCATCAGTGTGCCTTATCGTGGGGCTTCACCGGCGGATGTCGAAGAGGGTGTGTGCCTTCGCGTTGAGGAAGCAATAGCGGCTGTTGATGGCATAAAACGCATAACCTCAAACGCTGGCGAGGGCGGTGGTTTGATTTTGGTTGAGGTCGAAGAATATGCCGACGCCACAGAGGTGCTCGAGGATATCAAGGCAGAGATTGGCACGATTATTACTTTTCCAAAGGAAACTGAGAAACCGGTAATTTCCGAGCTTAAGAGCCGTCACAAAGTAATCACAGTCGTAGTCTCCGGCGATGTTTCCGAAAAAACACTTAAGAAATTGGTTGAACAGATTCGCGACGACCTGACCGCGATGGACAATATAAGCCAGGTGAGCATATCCGGCGTTCGGGCTTATGAAATATCCATAGAAGTTTCTGAGGAGACTCTTCGCCGCTACAACCTGAGCTTTGAGAAGGTAACCAGGGCGGTCAGGGACTCGTCCCTGGATATTCCCGCCGGCTCGGTTAAGACCACCGGCGGGGAGATTCTGGTCAGGACCAAAGGGCAAAAATATTACGGCCCCGAATTTGAAAAAATCATAGTGCTTACAAGAAACGATGGCACGAAAGTTAGACTTGGTGACATCGCAGAAGTCCGAGACGATTTCGAAGATGTTGACCTCTATGCGAAGTTCGACGGCAAAAGAGCCGCTTCCGTCCGTGTATCGCGCATAGGCCAGGAGGATGCGCTGGATGTCGCCCGTACAGTCAAAAAATATATCAGCGAGAAGAGAGGGAGTCTGCCTCAGGGCGTTTCGATATCTTTGTGGGAAGATAACACAGAATTTCTTAAGGCGAGAATGAACCTTCTTAAAAGAAATGGATATATCGGTCTGATTCTTGTGTTTCTGTGCCTGACAGTGTTTCTCAATTTGCGTCTTGCCTTCTGGACAACAATGGGGATTCCCATATCTTTTCTCGGGGCCTTCTATTTGATGCCGTTTTTTGACGTTTCGATTAACATGATAAGTCTTTTCGCACTTATTATGTCACTCGGGCTTGTAGTCGATGATGCGATTGTAGTGGGCGAAAATATATTCGCGTATCACCAGCAGGGGATGGACAGGACCGCAGCAGCGATAAAAGGCGTAAAAGAGATGGCAATGCCGGTTGTGCTGGCTGTCCTGACCACGATGTTTGCCTTTATACCATTGGCTTACACCGGCGGCATTATGGGCAAAATACTTCGAGTTCTGCCAATAATAGTGATAAGCGTTCTTGCGTTTTCGCTGATTGAAGCTCTGCTTATCCTGCCGGCCCATCTGTCATCCGGCAGATTTTCCAGGAAAAACATAGTTGTCCGTTTCACGGACAGGATAAATTCCTGGACAGGAAAAGGTCTTAGCCGGTTCATAAACGGTCCTTTTGCCGGCTTCGTTGCGCGGGCGGTAAAATGGCGGTATGTAACGTTATCTGTTGGTGTTGCAATATTCCTGATAACAGTCAGTTTTATTGCCGGGGGCTATATCAAGTTCGTATTTTTCGACACTGTCGAGGCCGACAATATGGTTGCTATATTGACCATGCCCCAGGGGACCCCGGTCGAGCAGACGCGAGAAATCATAGAAGGAATTGAACAGGCAGCTTTTGAAGTTATAGCAGAGTTTGACAGCAAACGCCAAGGCAAACCATCTCTTATGAAGCACATAGCGACCACAGTCGGTGCTCACCCGACTTTGGTTGGTGGTGGTCCGGTTCAGGTTGATATTGGAGCGCCGGCAAGATCACATTTGGCGGAAGTGAACGTCGAGTTGCTTGGGAGCGAACAACGTGACATCTCAAGCGTAGAGCTGCGAAATAGATGGCGCGAGAGGGCAGGAGAAATACCCGGCGTTTCATCACTGACATTTATAGCTGAGTTTATGAGTACCGGCAATCCCATAGAGGTGGAATTGTCTCACGATAACTTTGACGACCTTTTGGAAGCAGTGGAAGATTTAAAGGGTATTTTGCGCCAATATACAGGAGTTGAGGACATCGCGGATAATTTTGAGCCGGGCAAGTCTGAGTTGAAACTCAAACTCAAGGATACGGGACGCACTTTGGGATTGACGCTTTCGGACCTGGCTAAGCAGGTCAGGCAGGGCTTTTATGGTGACGAGGTGCAGCGCATCCAGCGAGGACGCGACGATATCCGGGTTATGGTTCGCTATCCGAAGGAGGAGCGAAAAAGCCTCGCGGACGTGGAGAATATGAGGATTCGCCTGCCTGACGGGGCCGAAATTCCATTCAAGACCGTGGCCGACGTCGAGTATGGAAGGGGCTATTCGACAATCAAGCGTGTTGACCGCAAACGCGTCGTAAGTGTCTCAGCCGATGTCGATGAAGTAGTTGCCAGCGCAGGTAAAATCAACAGGGAGCTGAATTCAAAAGTGCTGCCCGAGCTGATGCGCAAATACCCGGGCCTGGATTATCGTTTTGCCGGCGAACAGCGTGAGCGAAATGAATCACTCGGCAGTCTTAAAATAAATTTTGTCATTGCTATGCTGGCGATCTATGGCCTTCTGGCTGTGCAGTTCAAAAGCTATTCGCAGCCTGCGATAGTAATGTCCGCAATTCCATTTGGGCTTGTTGGCGCAACGATAGGGCACCTGTTAATGGGTTTCAACCTCAGCATACTTTCGTTGTTTGGAGTCGTGGCGCTTTCGGGTGTGGTCGTCAATGATTCACTTATTATGATTGACCTTATTAACCGTGAACGCAGAAGCGGCATCGAACTTGCTCAGATACTTCGCGACTGCGCGACCCGAAGATTCCGCCCGATTATGCTGACAACCCTGACGACTTTTTGCGGATTGCTGCCGATGATTTTGGAAAAAAGTTTGCAGGCACGGTTCCTTGTACCGATGGCCATAAGCCTTGCCTTCGGAGTGCTGTTCGCAACCTGCATAACACTTTTGCTCGTACCTTCGCTATATATGATTCTTGAAGATATTAAAGGTCTATTTTTTGCAGCTAAATCAGCCAGTTAGGGGTCATAAGTTGTTTTGTGAGTGTGGATTAGCAAATAGTAAAAATTTCAAATAATTTTCTGGCTAAATCGTCTCTATGAGTAGATAATATCTGTAGTTTGCATTTGTGCAATGAAAGGGGTGGGAATATGATTCAAAGTCATAGTGCATTTTCTCGTATGAGAACAAATCGGCGGGCCAGGTGCGATGATGTTTTCTGTACGAGTTTATTAACTGTTCGCGAAGCGGCTAACAATTACACGTAGGTTTTATCCGGTCCCGCTCCCGCGGGAATGGTGTCCCTGCCGGAACAGGGAACAAAGGCGGTGAAATTATGGAAACTACTGCAAAATATAAACCGAATGTTGAAATTGCTTCCGACCCTGAGACTCTTGCACAGAGAAGTGTCGAGCTTTTTGTCGCCGAGGCGCAAAAGGCGATAAAAACAAAAGATGCCTTTTATGTGGCTATATCGGGAGGGCATACACCCAAACGTTTTTTTGAGCTGCTCGGCGAGGTGCCGCAGGCAAACTCTCTGCTCTGGGACAAGATACAGTTGTTCTGGGTTGACGAGCGATACGTCCAGCCGGATTCGCAATGGAGCAATTATAAGCTGGCTGCCGATACCTT
>CAYTND010000159.1:0-5664 GCA_964438965.1 uncultured Pirellulales bacterium | reverse complement strand
ATCTACTGTTGCCCGACAACCTAAAGCTGATATTGACAATATTAAAAAAAAACGTTTCCCAGAAACGTACTACTGTAAAAATCAGCAGCCAAACCTCCTGGCAGCAGATAACAAACAAGCTGTTTGCACCAAAACCAGGCGTCAGTAACACAAAGCAAAAGGCAATGGTGGTAACGATGCCGCTGCTCTTTATCGTTTTAATTTTTATGCTGCTCAAAGGAGGCGTCTTTGGCACAAGTGTGCTTAACACAGAAGCGTTTGCGGAAGACAACGCGTTCAGCGTTGCCACTGCTGATTTTAATACTAAAATCGACTGGGAGATTCCGGCGCCATATCCGACAACGCTTCGCGACCCTATGCAATTAGGCCCGGCAGCAACTGCTCAGACCGAAACCGAGACCAGAACATTCGTAAAACTAATCCTAAAAGGCATTCTCTATACCGAGGACAGCCGATCGGCAGTTATTGGCAATCGCATAATGCACGAAGGTGAAGAAATACGGGGTGTAACCATTGTAAAAATAAATAAAGATAGCGTCGAGTTAGAAATGAACGGGAAGAGATGGACCCAAAAGGTCCGATGATAAAAGCGGTCCCGGTATGCCGGGATGTAAGTAGTATTACAGTTAATCTAAAATCTGAAATTTCAACTTTGAAAAGGAGCTATTATGAGAAGTTTTGTGATAAAATATGGGGCATTACGGTTTTCGATGGTTTTTGCAGTTGTTTGTTTTAGCTGGGCTATCGCCGCAGCCGAGACCGGCAATGAGGATTCCGAGGAAAAAACGGGTTTGACAGACCTTGAGCTGCGGATGCGTAAAAGGATAAGTATCGATGTTAATGAGGTGCCTATCGATACGGTAATAAGACAATTAGCTGAGCAGGCAGACCTGGACATTATCAAAAGCCCCAAGGTCATCGGCAATGTAACCGTTACGCTTACAGATGTGCCGCTCGAAGAAGCACTGAGCAATATTCTTACGGTGCACGACTGCACCTACGTGCTGACCGAGAATGTGATGAGAATAATAACCTCTGAAGAAATGGTCGCAAAAGCCGAACCAATTCTGACTAAAACTTATGAAATTGTCTATATAGATGCTGCACAAGTCGCAATCGCTCTGGATAAGTTCAAATCGCCCCAGGGCTCGGTATCCTCCATTAAGGGCACCAGTCATATAATTGTTACCGACACCGAGAGCAAAATCAGGGAGATAAGTGCTCTGCTCGATAAAATTGACCGCATCACGCCGCAAATATTAGTGGAAGCGAGGATCTACGATATAACCAGCCGGGACAAGCTCGACCTCGGCGTCCAATGGAATGCTGGCCGGAGGACCGATACCACATTTGATGCGGCATTAGGCACAAATCCCACATCCGGGCCTCGCAACCCCTTTTTGACAAGTGGCTTTAACAACGCAACAACCAAAACTGGGACGGGTGTTACAGGGGCTCTGCGTTTTGGTTGGCTCAATACCAGTATTGATATAGACATGCTGTTAAGAGCTCAGCAGGAAATTACTGAAGCCAAGCTTCTTGCCAATCCGAGAATATTAGTGCTTGATAACGAAGAGGCCACTTTCGATATCATAACCGAACATCCATACGTGGAACGAACAGTATCGGCGGGCACCGTCACAGAAACGGTTCGATTTAAGGAAGTCGGTGTTAAGCTTACAGTTACACCGCATGTTACAAGGGACGGTATGCTAAGATTGCATATCCAACCGGAATTCGGCGTTCTTGTGGAGCGGGTTACACTTGTAACAAGTGATGTACCCGTTGTTGATACCCGCAAAGTTGACACGATAGCATTGATTAGAGACGGTCAGACGGTAGTTTTGGGCGGCATGCGCAAAAAGGATGTCAGCAAAGAGATTAACAAAATACCGTTTCTCGGCGATATACCTCTCCTGGGTGCGCTATTCAGATTCGAAGGTGAAGATACGGCTGTAACCGAGCTGATTGTTTTTATAACCCCGCGGATTGTTGGACAACAGCCGGTGTTGTCGTTAGACGAGCAGCAGGCCCTTGAAGAAACCAAAATTAGCAGGCCGGAATCGTCTCCTACCAGAGCAGAGAAAAAGATTGCTGAAAAAAATAAGCGATAAGTGGTCTGTCATACATGATTTGAGTAGTTGTCATTCCGCGCTTGATGCGGAATCCATTGTTTCAGTTGTGGATTCCCGCTTTCGCGGGAATGACAAGCTGTCATTTGATAAATGACAGAGCATCAGTCTTTCTTAACATAAAGCGTCTGGGTCGGGAAGGCAAACTCGATTTGTTCAGTCTCGAATCGCTTCATAATCTCAAAGTTGACCTGTTCGTTGACCTGGTGGTACAGCCAGTAGTCGGCCGGCTTGACCCAATAACTCATATAAATATTCAAAGACCAGTCATTAAAATCGCTGAAGTACACCCTCGGCGGCCTTTCAGGGTCGGTGTTGAGTTGCGGCACGTCGGCGAGAACTTCTTTTATAATCTCAACCGCCTTTTTGGCCTTCGTATGGCCCGAATCGTAAGTTACGGTGATATTAGAAGTCCTGCGAATAAAGGGACGTCTGCCGATATTTTCGACGTTCGAATTTGCAATCACACTGTTGGGTATGGTTACAAGATGGCCCTGGAGTGTGCGTATGCGTGTGCTTCTAAAGCCGACTTCCTCGACCGGGCCTAAGTGCTCGCCGATCTTTACAAGCTCACCCATTTGAAAAGGCCTGTCCGTAAAAATCGTGATAGAGCCGAAGAAATTAGCTATCGTATCCTTGGCTGCAAGGGCGACCGCAATACCACCGACACCGGCGCTAAGCAGAAGAGACTTGATATTCGTCCCTAAGATACTCTCACTGATGAGCAGAACCGCGATAATTGCAATTGTTATCCGTAAGGCCTTGCGCACTATGGGCACGAGCATATCGTCGAGTTTTGTTTCAGTTTTTCCGACCAGCCGATTCAGGTAGTATTCGATGACGTCCACCAGCCGATAAAGCCCGTAGGCTGCTGCAATAGCTAATGTCACTCGTGCGAGCTTTGTCCATCCATCGCCAATAGCGGTTCGTATGCCATTTTCGTCATCGAAGAACAGTGGGACCTTGGCGAAAAATATGCCGGCTGCAAACATCGCTACATAGACAGGATTTGCCAGAGCCTTTAGCAGCAGTGTCAGGGGAGCCTCCCCCTTTTTCTTTGCCAGTCGTTTGGCATAATTGTTGATGGCGAACTGGACGATTCGCCCTGCCGCCATTGCCGCCAGCACTACCAGTAAAACAAGTCCGAATCGCCAAATTGCATTTCCCTTGATGATTTCGTAATTGATAGTCTTTGGCAGCCAATCAGCCAAACCTATTATTGCTGTTACCGACGCCGTCATAACTTATCTCCCTGAGTAGTTCCTGTTGCGGAAACAGTATTTGTCATTCCCGCGAAAGCGGGAATCCAGCTTTTTCGCACTGGACCCCTGCTTTCGCAGGGGTGACATCATCGGTTTTTGTTTTCCCCAACAGATACCAATTAGCTCTCCTATCGTATATTGAGCTTTTCATTTCACTAATCGATTATCAATAGTCAATAGTAAATAGTCAATAGTCAATTTCGTCGGTCTTTCCACCAAAACAACTATTTTTTATAAAGCTTTCGCTATTTGCCGAATTTAGCTGGATTAACTTGTCGATAAATGATAAAAGAGTGTGTATTGTGAAGCTTCAGGGGTGAATAATGTCATCTGGCAAACTAACAATTTACAAAAGGCCGAATTTCAATAGCCCCCGGTTATTACTGAGCTTCTCAGGGTGGATGGACGGCGGTGAGGTCTCAACGGGAACCGTAAAGTGCCTTATCGACAAGCTCGGTGCACAAAGGTTTGCCGGGGTCGAGCCGGAAGGATTCTATATCTACAGCTTCCCCGGCTCAATGGAAATAACGGCACTATTTCGACCGCACACAAAGATAAAAGACGGCCTGATTAAATCCTACGAGATTCCCGCAAATGCGTTTTTCTACAGCGAGCAAAATGACCTTATACTGTTTTCAGGCAAAGAGCCTAATTTGCAGTGGGAAGAATTCGCCGAGTGTATCTTCTCGTTATGCGAGCAGTTCAGCGTCAAAATGATATATTTCATAGGCAGCGTTGCCGGCCTTGTGCCCCACACGCGAGAGCCGAGACTCTTCTGTTCCGTTTCGGATGCCGGACTTAAAGAAACCTTCCAGCATTACGGCGTAAAATTCACCAACTACGAAGGGCCGGCCAGTTTCATTACGTATCTGACAGCCAACTGTAATAAACGAGGCTTGAGGATGGTAAGTCTCGTCGCTGCGATTCCTGCTTATGTGCAGGGCAGTAATCCCAAGTGCATAGAAGCGGTAACAAGACGGCTGATAGGTATGCTGGAGCTGCAAATAAAGCTCGATGACCTCCGGGCTGTAAGCGATGAATTCGAAAAGAAATTAAGTGATATTGTTCAGGAGCAGCCGGAATTGGAAGGCAATATACAAAAGCTGGAGGAAGACTACGACAACGAGATTTTCAACAGTGAAATGGGCGATTTGAAAAAATGGCTCGAGCAGCAGGGCATCAGGGTGGATTAAGAGCTTATCCGAATAACCGCCTCGTTATGAGGCCGAGCGAAAACTTGTCCGCCTATGGCGGAGTTCGAGGCCAAGGCGGCAGGCCAAAAAGGCTCGCCAGACGTGGTTTTCTCCACGTTGAGAACGTTTTTTCACTGACAACGCAGGCATCGGGCTTTGCAGCCGGCCGCACTAACAACCAACCCATATGTCATTTTGGAACTTAAAATGTTTCCATGGTATTAATAAATTTACTTTAGAAATATATTTAGTTCGACATCAATTGCTTTGGCAATGGACCTAAGCGTCTTTACAGTTGATCTATCAGGGTTTTTTAGTACTTTGCTAATAAAGCTTGGCGAAACGTCTAAACGGTTTGCTAATTCCTTCTGAGACATGCCCTTTTCTTTTAATACTTGCTTTAAGCGATTAGCTGTTGCACTAATGGCAATACATTCGTCATTTAATTCAAGTGATCCAATTTCGCCACGTTTGAGCATCTCATTGTTTTGCCGGATTTCTCTTTCAAATTCATTACGTAATTCTTCAGGTAAATCCAACCACGAATTCCATGGTATATTATTTAGAGTTACAACATTCTTCTTACCAATGTCACTCCAAAGACCGCTATTCAGAAGCTCTTTTATAAACACTGCAAAAGCTTTTGCAAAAGGACCACTAACTTGTGCGATAAAATTTTGACATCTATCATTTAATTTTGTAGTAATGTCATTCATAGCGATCATTCCCTTTATTTGATATTATCTTTTATGTTAACTATAGCTCACCCTTTACACTTTTAAGTATACATAAAATTTCATTATGAGTCAACCTTTCCTTCGTGAATTTCCTTTAAGTCAATATATAATAGATAGTTATGGGACGTTACTATTGCAAATATGCATATTTGCATAATGAAATGCAAGTCATAAGTCTATGTAAATTAAATAGATAAAAAAATATTTATTTTTATTGACATATTTGCATCTTGGTATACAATAAAAAGAAATTTAGGAAATTTTAAAATGAAAATTGAGTTAATTCCTTGTGTCTTATGTTAATTGAACAGCCGGATAGGTTAGCCATTCGTGCAGAGAC
>CAYTND010000158.1:0-5795 GCA_964438965.1 uncultured Pirellulales bacterium | reverse complement strand
GTAAGGCATCCGCCGCAAGGCGTCCCTTACGGGACTGCGGAGATACCAGCCCTGCTCGCCGGCAGGCAAGTTCTACACCGACAAACAAGCTTCTACAACTGGGTCACTTTAGTTCACTTTAGGCACTTTAGCTCACTTTAGTCACTTTTATTTTCTGCCTATTGATACACACCCTCCCTGGTTAAAATAGCCCATTCTATTATACACAACTTTCAAGAAAAATTCAAAACATTATATCTAACAATCTTTAAAAGGTTAAAGCTTGTATATTAGCATAGGTTATTGCAAAGAAAGGACTTAGGAAGAAAAGACTGCGACCTCGTAGTTTCGGCTATCGTACCATCACCTTCGACACCAGCTTCGCGGTAGAACTTCTCTGACCGCTTGATATTTCAGGGGCCGATATCAAATTCTTTACTTGCGTTTCTTCAACTGTTTTGTTATCATTTTTTCAGCCGTTCCAGGCCTTTTTATGAAACCAGGCACCATAACATGAGGAGAAGAATATGAAATCACTAAATCGTCGAGAATTTATGAAAGGCTCTATTGCCTCCGCTACAACATTTACTGTTTTGTCCCAGACCAAAAGTATGGCAGCTAACAATAAAGTTGTTTTGGGAATAATGGGCGTTGGCGGCCGGGGACGCGCCCTTTTGGCAAGTCTCGTAAAAAGGACTGATATTAAGATTAAATATATCTGCGATGCAGATACCCGATGCTATGGGCCTGCGGCAGAGATTGTGCTTGAGGGCCATGACTACAGACCCAAATTCGTACAGGATTTTCGAAAAATGCTTCATGACCCGGAAATCGACGCAATCGTCATCGCCACTTCCGACCGTTGGCATGCCCTGGCTACAATAATGGCCTGCCAGGCCGGAAAAGACGTCTTTGTGGAAAAACCATTATCGCTGAGCATCTGGGGCGGCAGAAAAATGGTTGAAGCGGCCCGCAAATACAACAGAATTGTTCAGGTCGGTATGCAAAGCCGCAGTGCCCCCTATACCGACAAAGCCGCTGAGTACATCCGCAGTGGCAAATTAGGAGATATTCGTCTGGCTCGCGTATTCCTTATGCAGGAATCCGGGCCTATCCGCGTAGCCGGCGTACAGCCGGTCCCGGAAGGCTTGGATTATGATTTGTGGTGCGGCCCTTCGCCTATGCTGCCTTATCGCCCGGGCAGATGGTTCTGGAGACTATGGGATTTCTATGTCGGTTACATTATGGCTGATATGATTCATCAGATTGATTTGGCTCGACTTCTGATTGGTAAAGAATATCCGGATACTGTCTGCAATGCGGGTGGAGTTTACCACTTCAACGACGGCAGAGAGCAGCCGGATACTCAATTCACAACATTTGAGTTCGGCAAACTCACTATGCTCTTTGAAGGATCCCTCTGGTCGCCGTACATGCATCGAATTGTTCACCTGAAAGACAAAACCAAGTTTCCCGACTGGCCTTTCAGTTCGACAAAGGTGGAAATATGCGGAACTAAAGGATTTATGTGCTTCGGCAGACATGGCGGTGGATGGCAGGTATTCGAAGGGGACCCAAGCGTTCGCCAGAGCAAGGCGGTCGTCTCAGAGCCGGCCAAGTTAAAATTTGGCAGTATAATCGACGAGCACTTTGAGGATTTCATAAGCTGCATCCGTACCCGAAATAAACCCAAAGCCGACATCGAACAAGCACACCTCTCAATGCTGTTGTGTCATCTGGCCAATATTTCATATCGGGTTGGAAATCGAAAACTTAAATTTAATAGCGAAACTGAAAGCTTCGTAAACGATACCGAAGCCGATAAATACTTAAAAGCCAACTACAGAAAACCCTGGGTCATACCCCAGAATGTATAGGGACAAAATTGAATATCCAATGACGAGTAACGAACTTCGACATTCGGAGTTGTTTGTTCAATATTCGTTATTCTACTGAATATCGAATGCTGAAGTAGGGGAACAAAATGGAACAGTGTAAAACAAACCAAAAACAGTCAAGCTGGATGCTTGTGGTCGTTGTTTTATGGTGTGTATTCTTATGCCATAGCACCAGCGTATGGTCCAGGGACAAAGGTAATAAAGTTAGCAGGAATGCCTCATCAGGAACAAAAGCAAAAGGCATTATCAAAATAGCCACCATTGGACCTCGACCATTAAATGTAGATGTCAATACTGAACCGCAAAAGGTAGTGGACAAGATGATTGCCCACTGGAGAAGCCGGTTTGCCCAGGTTTTGCCTGACCGGCCTGACTTAATCGTCGTTCCGGAAGCCTGTGACCGGCCGGCTGGATTCGGCCTCGACAAGCGTCTGGAATACTATCGAGTGCGCAAGGACCAGATACAGAAATTCTTCGCCCAGGTTGCCAAAGAAAATAACTGCTATATCGTCTATTCGGCAGCCAGAGAAATTGAGGACGGCACCTGGCGCAATTCCAGCATAATGCTCGACCGAACGGGTAAAGTCGTAGGCATTTATAATAAGAACCACGTCGTCATTGAAGAGACCACCAAAGCAGGTATTCTTTGCGGCAGAGATGCGCCCATCATTAATTGTGATTTTGGCAGGGTCGCGTTTGCGATATGCTTTGATTTGAACTTCGATGAGCTGCGACTGAAATACGTTAAGGCCAAACCTGACTTGCTGATTTTCTCATCAATGTATCACGGAGGTCTGATGCAGGCATATTGGGCCTATTCCTGTCGCAGCCATTTTGTCGGTGCTATCGCCGGCAGAGCTACACCCTCTGAAATTTACAATCCTTTAGGCCAGGTTATAGCCTCCAATACCAATTACTTTGACTATGCGGTAGCCGAGGTCAACCTGGACTGTCGCCTTGTCCATTTGGATTATAACTGGAGTCGTCTCAAAGCCCTCAAGGCCAAATACGGGCCGAAAGTCAAGATTACCGACCCCGGCCGACTCGGCTGCGTATTAGTCGCCAGCGAACATGAAACTATCAGCGCCGATGAGATGATTAAAGAATTCGAAATTGAGTTACTGGATGATTATATGGCAAGGGCATTGGCCCATCGGCATACGCCGGGAAATATGGAATAAGGAGAAAAATATGAAATCATTAAATCGTCGAGAATTTATGAAAGGTTCTATCGCCTCCGCCGCCACCTTTACTGTATTCTCCCAAGGCAAGGCACACGGAGCGAATGAAAGGGTGATTATGGGCGTGATGGGGCTGGGTGGTCGAGGAACATATCTGGCCGAGAAATTCGCGCAGCGACCAGACGTAGAGGTCGCCTATCTCGCTGACACAAATACCAGGCGTTTCGCCCGAGCACGAGAGGCGGTGGAAGAAGCTCAGAACAAAAGACCAAAGCTGGTGCAGGACTTCCGAAAAATCCTTGATGACCGCAACGTCGATGTCCTTATCAATGCCACCCCCGACCACTGGCATGGGCTGGGAACTATTATGGCCTGCCAGGCCGACAAGGATGTCTATGTGGAAAAACCGCTTGCCCACAATATCTGGGAAGGAAGAAAAATGGTCGAGGCGGCCCGCAAGTACAAGAGGGTCGTCCAGGTAGGTATGCAATCGCGCAGCGCTGCTTACTCTAAGAAGGCCAAGGAATATATTGAATCCGGCAAATTAGGTGATATTTACATTGTCCGCGTTTTCAATATGATGCGCCATTCTATGCAAAAAGACACTCCTAATCGGCCGGTCCCTGAGGGATTTGATTATGATATGTGGTGCGGCCCTGCCCCGAAACTACCTTATAATCCGAGTCGTCGGTGGCTTAACCAGTGGGAATTCAGTTGTGGGCCCATTCCCGGTGATGCGATTCACCAACTGGACCTTGCTCGGTATCTGCTGGACGACATACCATATCCGAAAACGGTCTCTCACGCCGGGGGTGTGAACGCTCTTCGAGACGGCAGGGAAACCCCCGATACCCAGTTAGTCACATTTGAATATGGCCGACTAACTTTATTGCTCGAAGCGGCACTATGGACACCTTATATGAAAAAGACACCCGGCAACATCCGGGATTCGGACCGGTTTCCAAACTGGCCTTTCAGCAGCACGAAGATTGAAATTTTGGGGACCAAAGGCTTTATGCATTTAAGCCGGCATGGAGGTGGCTGGCAGGCCTTTGATGCTAATGGCGAACTGACACGTTCCGAATACGGCCGCCAGGGCGACAAAGAGCACCAGGACAACTTCATTGATTGTATTCGTACCCGAAAAAAACCCAATGCCGACGTGGAAATAGGACACCAATCCGTGCTACTGTGCCATATGGCTAATATCTCTTATCGGGTAGGCAATCAAAAACTTGAATTTGACCCTAAAACCGAATCATTTACGAACTGCGAACAGGCCAATAAATATTTGAAACGCAAGTACCGTAAACCCTGGGTGGTCCCGGATAATGTATGAGTAGTTCCTGTTGCGAAAATGGTATTTGTCATTCCCGCGGAAGCGGGAATCCAGCTTTTTCGCTCTGGATCGCTGGTTTTCGTTTTCCGCAACAGATAATAAGTAGGGAAAGAAGCGATGTTACACAGAGTTTTATTGTCTATAGCTATAGTTGTAGTATGCTGCCATTGCTCCTATTCCAGATGGCTGGAACTCTCCAATATAAAGGTAAGACAAGAACCGACGGAATTGGGCGGCCCCAAGATAATCATCGAGTACGATATTGAGGACCCGAACATTTCACCGGCATCCCCTGCTTATGTTTTTGTCCGCTACAGCAAAGACGAAACCAACTGGCAGCTTATTGAGACAGATTGTCTTCGGGGCAACGGCTTTGATATTGTTGACAAACCCGGACATAAGAAAATTATCTGGTGGGGAACAGACCAAACCAGTTTCACCGACGCCAATCAAGTCGATGTTCGTGTTCGCGGCATTCAAATGGTACGCATTCCAGCAGGAGAATTCATAATGAAGAGTCTTCCCGGCGGAGGACGTGACGAATCGAAAAACATAAATCCCAGCTCCGACCTTAATCTGTTTTATATGGCAAAGTATGAAACCACAATTGCTATGTACACCGATTACCTCAACGAAATCGGTGGCGAGGAAGCCGGCTGGAATCGGCGTATGACTAACAGCAACCGCTGTGGCATTATCCGACATATCAATTACACATATAGTGTCAAACCGGGCCGCGAAAACTATCCGATTACCTATGTATCCTGGTACGATGCGATGAACTTTTTGCGGTGGTGCGGTTTAAGACTGCCGACCGAAGCCGAATGGGAAAAAGCCTTTCGCGGAGGGCTCTATCTGGATGGCGATGAAGCCAAAAAACGTCCCAACCCAATGCCCGAAAGGCGCTATCCCTGGGGCAACCAGGCACCGAATGCCGATGGTATTTTCCGATGCAACTACGATGGCGCCGAAGACGGCTTTGACTACACCGCCCCTGTAGGAAGCTTCGCGAAGTTCAGCAGTCCTTACGGCATCTGCGATTTAGCCGGAAATGTTGCAGAGTGGACCCTGGACTGGTATTCAACTTCGTACCACGCCGGTCTGGATGGATTTCGGATGGTGCGGGGTGGTTCGTGGATGGCTGTACCAGCCGCCTGTGATGCCATCACCGGAGCCACGCAACTGCCTCTCAAGGAAAGTAGTATTATGGGATTTCGCGGAGCAAAGGGACCGCGGAAATTACGTTGACGAATCATATCGGCCAAGACTTTAAGCCTGCCGATATAGTTAATGGTAATGATAACGAATGGCATGGAGATAAGCGTTAACGTTTTATAATGCGAAGACTTGAAAAAAAGGCCTCCTATGTTTTAAGTGGGTTATAGTCATAAAACATTC
>CAYTND010000157.1:3279-5802 GCA_964438965.1 uncultured Pirellulales bacterium | reverse complement strand
TGCTTTTGATACGGTCGAATTTACACCCATCCTTACAGAACTTTTCATCATGTCTACATCACTTGGCCTAGAAATCCTTGGTCGTAAGCCTGATCCAATTCGGGCAGCATTTAATATTTACTACGGTTTGAGGAATCCAGACGTTTTAACAGAAAAAGGAAAGTCAGAATGGATTGATAGAATTTCTGAAGAGAATCGAAAGCAGGCTTTGGACATGCCAAAGCATCAGTTCTTTGAGTTCTATTTAATAGGGGGAGAACGGTATTTGAGAAATTCCAAACGTTTCACCTCTCCGGACGGCGGAGATGCTCTGCGTCCGCAGAGCTAATCGTCCGACTGAAGGACAACGCAATATTGTACGGCAGGGTAGAGCATTTATTATTATTTATATTTACGCTTATTGCTGGATTTGGAGCGAAATGTTTTGTTGATATTACCATAATGGTAGCATAAAATCAGTGGAAATCGTGTTGTATATTGTTATATTGGGCTACGAAGGAACCAGCTACGGCGGACAAGCTTGAAACTCGAATTTCACGCTAATCAAAGTTACCAGCGATGCTGGTTTGTTGACATTGCTGTTATGCTTTAATCTTTAGCTTCTTTATATGTGGACCAAGGGCTTTTTCTAATTTTATCATAGCATCTATCATTTTGTCATGAATACTTGGCCATTGTTCTTCGTCGGACCTATAACCACCAAGAGAAAAACGCTTAATAATTCTGCATGCTCTCTTTGTTTCCAGTTTTTCCCAATCGAGCTTTTCACTAAAAACGTTTTCTATATTTTCCTTACTTTCTTTCAAGAGGTCGAATATACGCTCATTTACTTCTTTGGAATCTCCACCTATGTCAATGTAAAGTTCTACTGTCGAGTTGTTCTGGTTGACGCTATAAAAATAGCTAAGACCTCGTTTGCCAGAACTCCCACTAATGTAGTTATATTTGGTTGGGGAACGTTTTGCGTGCAGTTTTGTCTTAGTTTTCGCATTATCCAACAAAACTGACCACCATTTCTGTCGCAAGACATGACGCTCAGCAAGGTTTTTCTTTGTCTTACCCACTATGCGGCTTTCCTCACTTGGGCCTACAATCAGAGTCAGTAACGGTGCCGGTTTGGATTCGCCTATCTTAATTGCCTCCACTTTCAATAGATAAAACGATGCCAGGCTGGACTCATTAAGCCAGGAAATTGCACTAACGTGCTCAGGTCGTGGATCAGCTACTATCCAAATGCCTACCTTAGCCCCTATAGCGGTCAAATACGTGATAAGTTTGCCCAAATGGTCGTGGTTACTCTTTTCGAGTTGATTTTCTATAATAACGGGATTGCCTTTCTCATCTTCTGCTACCAGATCTGCACTGAAAGTACCCGCAGCCCTTTCCCTCTCGGCATTAGACAAGTTAAGATCGATTACATCATTGAGCACGTCGATATTATCTTCCAGCCATTGGGTAAAGTCATAGGCTTCGTGTTTCCATACTTCCCGCAAACCGACTCTCTGGATTTTACCGATCATTTTGATTCCTCTTTACTAATAAGTTCCCGTTGCTTCTTCCATTAATGAGCAGGATATGCAAGGTGTGGGCCGATGTCAAGCGCGAGTTCTCGGGGTTGGGTGAAAATCTTTCTTCGCCGGTAGATTTAATTGGTGGGGCAAGCCCCACCCTACCTTTTGAAATGATAATTGATGAATGATTATTTTTGGGATTGCCGCGGCCTCCTGCCTCGATCCCCGACCCCCGGCAGAAAAGCAAGTAAGCACACGCCGGGGACAAGTTCTTGGGGATAAAGTTATCAGAATACAAATAATACTTGACACTATCCGCCATAACATGGTATTATCATAGGTATAGCATAAATAACTGGACGAGGATAATGCAATGGTACACAAGCACAAAGCCTTTACGTTAATTGAACTCTTGGTAGTGATCGCCATCATTGCGCTGTTGATGGGGATATTGATGCCGGCACTGCAGCGGGTGAGGAAACAGGCCAGGACCGTCTATTGCCTGAGCAGCCTCAAACAACTTGGCATTGCCATGACCGCGTACGCCCTTGATAACGAGGATTATGTCCCCCGTGCTCTGGACCACAAAGTGAAATGGATACTGGAGTTCATTCCGTACTTAGGCAGTGAATACAGAAAAATAGAAGATTACCGGGAGGTCGATGTATATCAGTGTCCATCTTTTCCTCGTACCGGAGTAGGTCAATACGGCCAAAGCAATGGCGAGCAGACAGTGGATTATGTTGTCAACGCCTGGAATATGCAGGATCCGGGCCTGGACAGCAGCAACTATGGAAACCAAAGAGAAGAGCCGACCAAGCTCAACGATGTCAAGTCTCCCGCCCTGCGGATTTATATGGCCGATAACTCGGCTGGAGATTGGCGCCCCGTGGTTCGGAACAGAAATCAACTGAATATCTTGTCCAGGTTCAACTATCTCGACGTTTGGTCGAGTACGCATATGCCCGCCTCGGAACGAATTAGCAAGGGTGATAACCTGACCCGACGGGTC
>CAYTND010000157.1:0-3269 GCA_964438965.1 uncultured Pirellulales bacterium | reverse complement strand
TCTCTGGTAATCGGCATCGCGGTAATGGCTGTAACAATCTTTTCTTCGACGGCCACGCTGGTTGGCTGCACAGAGACGAAAACACTACTCGATTTTGGTGTGGCGTCGAATAGCCTGCACTTCTTCTCATTATTTTTCGGCTAAACACGTACTTTTTCTCACTCAAAAAATGTTTAAAAAAACCTTGACAAAGTTAGGCAAAACTAACTATATTAGGTAAAATACACAAAAACAGGGAAAATAGCTATGGTCACAGCGAAAAGTGATAATCTAAGTGCCTCTTTAGAAGATTATCTCGAGGCCATCCTCAATCTTGCCAGCAAGTCCAACTTTGCCCACAGCAAGGACATAGCTAAACTGCTCGGTGTATCCAGGTCATCCGTTACCGGTGCTTTGCGGATACTGAAGAAAAAGGGGTTAGCCAACTATAAGCCGTACAATTGTGTTACACTTACCGAATCCGGCAGGGCGGCAGCAGCAGAAATTGCCAGGAAACATAATATCCTGAAGTCTTTTTTCGTCAATGTCTTAGGTGTCGAAACGGATACCGCCCAGCAGGCCGCTTGCAAAGCTGAGCATACACTTGGGCCGGAGATTATTGAAAGGCTTCTGTGTTTTATCGAGTTTGTAACCCAAAGCAGCAAAAATGGTTGTGATTTGGCGAATGAATTCCAGAAATTCTGTAATAAAAAGAATCAGAACGTCTAAGTAAGCGAGCTAACAGCAATGGAGCAAAAGAAAGCAAGGCCGTTGTCAAAGGTTCAGGCGGGAGAAACGGTACAGTTAGTCGGCATAGAGGCCGGACGGGGTTTGAACAGTCGTCTGACCGCAATGGGGCTTGTACCCAACGTGGAAATAACGGTCGTAAATAATAGCCATCCGGGGCCTTTTGTGATAAGTGTCAAGGACTCCAAGATGATCTTGGGCAGGGGGATGGCTCATAAGATTATGGTGTTGTGAAAACCGGCAGCTTTTGAGCGAACCATATTTTTTTAGATGGAAAAATTCATTCAACTTAACTTTCGCAGCAACAACAAAGTTGTGAAACAGACCGCAAGATTATGGACAAGAATATCAAAGTAGCCTTAGCCGGCAACCCTAACAGCGGAAAAACCTCCATATTCAATATGCTGACCGGCGCGCGCCAGCACGTAGGCAATTATCCCGGAGTAACAGTGGAAAAGAAGGAGGGTGTATGTAAATACAAGGGGTATGAAATAACAATCGTGGATTTGCCGGGGACGTACAGCTTGACAGCTTATTCGATTGAGGAACTTGTCGCCCGTAAATTCATAATCGAGGAGCAGCCGGACATTGTAGTTGATATTGTTGATTCATCCAATATTGAACGCAACCTGTACTTAGCGACCCAGCTTATTGAAATAAATGTCCCTCTGGTTCTGGCGTTCAATATGAGCGACATTGCCGAGCAAAAGGGATTGCAGTTCGATATCGAACAGTTGTCCAGGCTTTTCGAGGCAATGATAGTCCCAACCGTCGGCAATAAGGGCAAAGGCAAAATAGAGCTGCTCGATGCTATTGTCGAAACGTCCCGGCAGGATAAGCGGCAGCGAACTCATAAGGTTAGTTTCGGCGAAGAAATCGAGCAGGAGCTGGCAGAAATCCAAACACTCATCAATGATAAAGAGCAGCAGTTGGCGGAAAAATACGGTTCACGATGGCTGGCGCTCAAGTTGCTGGAACGAGATTCTGATATAACTGCAAAAGTCCACAGCCAACAAGTGCTCGATGCCGTTACAGCCAGCACTGAGCATCTTAGAGGTATTTTCGCCGATGAGCCGGAAATTGTAATGGCTGACCGGCGATATGGTTTCATATCTGGTGCCTGTCAGGAGACTATCAAGAGCACGGTCGAATTGCGTCATAGCACCAGCGATATGATAGATGCTGTAGTAACAAATCGCATCTTGGGGCTGCCGATATTTCTGATATTGATGTATTTAGTCTTTTTTTTGACATTTAAGATAGGCGAATATCCGATGGGCTGGCTCGAGCAGTTTTTCGGCTGGGCTGGTAAAACGATAGTCGGCTTTTGGCCGACCGGCAGCGAGAGCTGGCTCTTGTCTCTTTTGGTTGATGGCGTTATAGGCGGAGTAGGGGGGGTGATTGTGTTCCTGCCAAATATCTTGTTGCTATTCTTGGCGATCGCGCTTCTTGAGGATTCAGGCTATATGGCCAGGGCGGCATTTATTATGGACAGCATCATGCACAAAATTGGGCTGCACGGCAAAAGCTTTATACCGATGCTTATCGGTTTCGGATGTTCTTTGCCGGCGATAATGGGCACACGAATACTCGAAAACAGACGCAACAGGTTTACGACAATAATGGTAATACCATTGATGAGCTGCGGCGCAAGGCTGACGATTTATGCGCTGATAATACCGGCTTTCTTCCCGGAAAAATGGCGCGGGCCGATGCTCTGGTTTATTTATTTGATAGGGATTATGTTAGCGATTGTTTGTATTAAGGTTTTGCGATTGACAGTCTTTAAAGGCGAAACCACGCCGTTCGTTATGGAACTGCCGCCTTATCGTATGCCTACCCTCAAATCCGTCTGTATTCACATGTGGCATAGAGGCTGGATGTATCTGAGAAAGGCCGGCACAATAATCCTTGCCATATCGATTATACTCTGGGCCGCGATGAGTTATCCGAAACCGGGCGAACAATCTTTGAAAGATTTGAGTGCTGAGCAGGCAAGGCAGGCCGGATTGGAGTATTCCTTGGTTGGCCGATTAGGGCGAACGATAGAGCCGGCGTTGAAGCCGCTTGGCTTTGACTGGAAAATCGGAACGGCCCTTATCGGTGCAACCGCTGCTAAAGAGGTGTTTGTATCACAATTAGCAATAGTATATGCGGTCGGCTCCCACGAAGCGGGGGGGGCTGGTAGTGCTGAGCAAAGATCGCACAGTTTACGGGAAAAATTGCAGGCAAACTATACGCCTTTAACAGGTTTTTGCATTATGTTGTTTTGCCTGATTACCACGCCTTGTGTGGCAACGGTCGCAATGACAAAACAGGAAACAAACTCCTGGGGCTGGGCGCTGTTCCAATTCTTCGGACTGACGGCTTTAGCTTATGTGGTAACGCTTATCGTTTATCAGATCGGCAGGTTCATAGCAGGTTAAAGTCGCAAAAAGAATCGAGCATTTTGGCGTTATTTTTGGGGGAAATTTTAAAGAAAATTGGGGTTTTTCAGGTTTTTTTTGTTCATTTGTGTGGAGATGTTGGTTTTTGGGCTAATA
>CAYTND010000156.1:0-5804 GCA_964438965.1 uncultured Pirellulales bacterium | reverse complement strand
TGTTGGACGAATAGCAATTGGCAAGGTTTTCGCGGGAAAAATAACCGAAGGTCAGATGGTTACAGTAATTGACGCCGAAAGTCTGCATACCCAGCAGAAAGTTATGCATATTCATCAGTTTCACGGCCTTGGCAGAAAGCAGGTTTCAAGCGTTCGGGCAGGTGATATATGTGCTATATCGGGACTTGATCCTGTTGAGATAGGTGACACGATTGCCTGTGCGGATAAACCTTCGAGGCTTGCGGTCATCTCTGTTGATGAGCCGACGATGGCAATGACATTCAGAGTTAACAATGGGCCTTTCGCAGGCAGAGACGGCAAATATGTAACAAGCAGACAAATTGGAGACAGGCTTGAAAAGGAGCTTCAGCAGAATGTTGCGTTAAGGGTGGAAGAGGGGCAGAGTCCTGAAGAATTCAATGTTTCGGGCAGAGGGCTGATGCATCTTGGGATATTGTTAGAGAATATGCGGCGCCAAGGGTATGAGGTTTGTGTGGGCAAGCCGAATGTGATTTTGAGAATAGTCGATGAGAGGCGTCATGAACCAATAGAATTACTTGCGGTGGATTGCCCGTTGGATTGCCAGAATTCCGTGATGAGTCTTCTTGGCGACCGTAGAAGTGAAATAATTAAAATAGATCCCAAAAGCGGAGCGAGTGATTTTATTCACATGGAATTTTTGATACCTTCGCGAGGTTTGTTCGGCCTAAATGCCAGGATGATGAATGCGACCGCCGGCAGAGCGATTATGCATCATACGTTTGAAAGATATGAGCTGATGCGGGGTGCGATACCTCAGCGCAAGGCGGGAGTTATGATTGCGACCACTACCGGACAAGTTACCGCTTATGCACTTGATGCCTTATACGACCGCGGCATTTTCTTTGTTGAGCCAGGAGAAAAAGTATATGAAGGACAAGTAGTCGGGGAACACTGCAAGGAGAAGGACATACCTGTAAACGTTGTAAGAAGCAAGCAGCTTACCAACATTCGGGCAGCGGGCAAAGACGATGCAGCCAAGGTCAGACCTGCAAGAAAGATGAGTCTTGAAGCGACGATGGAGTACCTTCAAGAGGATGAGCTTGTTGAGATTTGCCCATCTTCGATTAGAATCCGCAAAAGGCTGCTGAAAGAAACCGATAGAAAGCGTCACGACCGTAAAACCCGTTAGTTCGATACTTGAAATGCCCCATTTGGCCGGTGGTGCCATATCGCCTCGGCGATAGATAATAAGATCGCCCTGATGGAAGAGCCAACCGGCTCACGTCTCGAATACCGGGTAAAGGCCGTCAATAAGGGGGGAGAGAGTTCCCCCAGCAATACGATTGCGGTGGTCTTATGATTTGACGGCAAGTGCGGGGGTTTGTATTATCACGGTAGCATAAAATTCGTGAAGGTTATTTTGTGTACTGCCGTGTTATGAGCAATAGCTATGATTGAAATATTAACTGAACATCAAGCAAGAGCAGCATCAAAATTAGAATTCTGTTATGTCTGTGGGGAGCCTTTTACTAAAAGCAATCCTTCAACTAGTGATCACGTGCCTCCCAAAGGAATCTTTCTACCAGAGGATAGAAATTGGCCGTTGATCCTTCCTGCGCACAAAAAATGCAATTCAGAACACTCGTTCTCTGATGAACAGGCCAAGGAATTAATTGCTCTTTTGCATCCCAGTAATACCGGAAAACCGCCAGTAAAAACAAAGCAAGTAGGCATTGTTGAACGTGGCGGAAAACCAACTGGCGTTTTACTTGCCGGTTTGTCCCTACGTAAAATTGTATCAAAAATCCTGCGTGCCTGCCATGCAGCTCTTTATCATGAGTTTCTCAGAAACAAGGACACAAATAGAGCTATATTATTGCCGCTCCCAATATTTGACCCCCAAACAGGTGATTTTGATAAGAACGAGCAGCTTCCCCAACATCAAGACTTCTGCAAACTCTTAAAAGATAATCGGAAAATATCGAATATCGACCGGATACAAGCGTATAATGGTAAGTTTCGTTTCGAGGTTGTTTGGGCTACAACAGACGATAACAAATCCCATCTTGGTGTATTCGCAATTAACCTTTATGATTGGCATAATCTAGCTAGTGAACTACTCGGAGAACCACAGGGCTGTTGTGGCAGTTATCGGCTTAACACAAATCCAATCCCAGAGAATGCATCTGTAGCCACGGCAATTGAGCTACCTTTCACCTATTCAGAACCATTGAACCCCTTTGAAACTAATCCATAATAGATTTCTTTCTATTTAACCAATTCTCATTGCTTATTCAATATTCATCCGCCATCCGTGTGGCGGATTTATCCGCCGGAGCTTGTGCCCCAGGTATTTACCCCTTATGGGGGCGGACTCGTCCAATCTCTTTTATTAAACGATTCCGCGCGTGCAAAGAAGTTGCACACCATACCCGGCTACAACTTACTTATGTTTTATTAATTCAGCCAAATACGTTTTGTATACTATCTCTTTTTACTCTTATAGTGTCATCGCCCTGATTAACAATACTCCAACAATTAGTTTCATTGATTACGTCTTTAAAGTATTTTTTTGCACTTCCCCTCTTTAGTTTTTGGAGCTTGTCAACTGCATTAAATCTAAATGTGTTTTCTTGTGTAGGGTTACCATTAGTACAATGTCTCAAATATGCGCTAAGTACATTTTTAACATCTTCCTCGTTTTTATATTTTGGTCTCGTAAATAACAAAGAGATAAAAAAAGGTAGCAGAGCTATAAGCATAACTGCTGCTATCCACACCCAACCATACAGTTCAAACGAATTCTTTGAAACCAACCAATCTTTCAAGTATGTGCGATAAATCCATCCGAAAAATGCAGCAACAATTCCACCTGAGCTAAGTAATGTGATTACCCAGTGCTCAAGTAAAGATTTCGCTATTTTCTCGAATGAATCTTTCATCTCTTTGGCTGTCCCCTTTACAATCAATATTTATCTGCCTTAAGGCAGTCTGCCTAAAGGCAGTTCATAGCGGCACTATATCCAGAAGCCGTCCGAAATACTATGCAAAATTCATTAATAAATATGTTTATGAGCCAATAGAAAATGGACTGATACTTGACGAATTAAACCGTCTAAATCCCTTAGACAAAAAAGGACATAGGAAAAATCGCTTACATCAGTTTCTAAGCGATAAGTTGGGATTGCGCGTTTTGCGAGACCGAATAGCAAAAGTTACTGCTATTATGCAAATCAGCCCCAATATGAGAAGATATAAAGAATCCTACGAAAGAATGGAATCTAATCAAATGTGGTTTAATTTTCCAGACGATTGATAGCTCCACATTTTTAAGCTAATTATGTGGAAGTTGAAGTTTTCTTGTTCCCTTTAACAACTTTTTTTCTTCTGACTTAAGTCGCCGTTCGACCTTTTTTACATCTTCGGCAGGTGGTAACTGCTCAGGTATAATTCCTCGAACACGTAGAAGTTTTCGTATCTCTTCATTATTCTTGACGTGTTCTTGTGTAATGATTCCTTCTGTTCCAAGTTCATGTTGTTTGATGTTATAATTAGTAATTTCACTCGCAAAATCCTTTGCTTTGATAGTAATTGTGGGAAGAAAATCAGCCAATGGTCTTTTGGGGGGAGCATTTAATTGGCGTTTCATTTCCCGCGTTGTTTTCCCTCCAAAAAGTGCCTTATCGCCCTTACTGCGTATTCTTCCAAAACTCTCATTGTTGCGCAACCGCTCAAATATAATGCCAGATAATTCTTTTTCAGAATGTGTTAGCTTTTTGCGAGCATTTACACGTTCAGCTTCAGTTAATCGTTTTTCAATAATCTCTTGTTTGCGCGTTTGGACAGCAAAATATGTTTGGGCGAAAGCAATTTGATCTTTTGATGGATCGCCATTTTGAGCAATGAGATAGCAAGCATATCGACTAAGAGCAATATCTGTGATCTCGCGTTTCGCTCCCGAACCGATATCGACCTTTTTAGTGATGCCAGCAAAATGGTCGGTTGTTTCATAACCTGCTTTCTCGCAGGCAGTTATGGCTTTATTGATAACTTTAGAGAAATTCTGCCATGTGGCATAGCCTAATAGTTCTTGTAGATCACGTGCACACCAAAATTCTGTTTCTATATCAGGGTATCTGCAAACCATGCCTTCAAAACGCCGATGTAAGCGTATAAGTAGTTTTTTATCCATCATGTATTTCCTTAAAATTTGGGGCTTTATTCGCTTACGCATTATTATATCTCATGTTAACATCAAATCATTATTTACTTGTTAAAATTCCGTTTTTTATTTCAAACCTGTAAGGCAGCTTTTTAGCCTCTACCTTAAACTATGACATTCCGAAATTTTTTGAGTTGTAACGTGCTGCAAAGGGCAAAAAGCTGTACTAAATCTAATAAGAAAACTCGAGGATTTAGTAAATCTCGATTAAGTTCTGAATGTAAAAGTGGTAGCGTTTTATCGTATGCTTGACAAGGAGAGCAGGGCAACTTTATTTCTGCCTTGTTCCTTTGTAGAGTTCATATTTCAGCAGACGGCATTCTATTTTGCCGTTGTAGAATACCATACGGCGAGAAGCTTTTAATCCGATTTTTGCAGCCAGCTCTTTATTGCCCATGAGTAGATAGCCTGTATAACCGACGCATTTCTGTTTGAGAAAGTCGCCAATGCGTTTATACTCTTTTTCGAGCTGTTCAATTTCTCCCAGCCTCAGCCCGTAATCCGGATTCATCACCACAATCCCGTTACCTTCCGGCACTTCGGTATCGGCGAAGTCACACACATCAAATTCTATCAAATGTTCGACTCCCGCCGTTCGCGCGTTCTGCTTAGCCGCTTCGATAGCTTGTTCATCTATATCCGTGGCGATAACACGTTTTCGCAGCCCGTCCCTGCATATATTCTTGCGAACACTATTTCGTATTTCCTGCCATATCTGCTCATCAAAAACTTTCACATGTTTAAAACCAAAATTGCTGCGCAGGCTGCCGGCCGGCTTGTTCATCGCTATAAGAGCAGATTCGATAGCAAGCGTACCACTGCCGCACATCGGCAGCACGATATCTTGTGAACCGTCATAGCCTGTCGCCATGATAATCCCGGCCGCCAACGATTCGCGAAGCGGTGCTTTGTGAGGCATCTTACGATAGTTCCGATCAGAAAGTTTTACGCCGGAAGTATTAAGATATATCCATGCCCTGTGGTCCTTCCAGAAAAGATTGACGACGACCTTGTTTCTGTCCGGGCCGCTATCAGGCCGCGAACCGGTCTTTTTGTATATGCGGTCAACGATTGCGTCTTTGACCTTGAGGCTCGGATACATGCTGTTGTTAATCGACCAGGTATCGACCCGCGAGAGTACACATAGATATTCTTCAGGGGCGATGATATTTTCCCATGGCAGTCTGTTGATTTGTTTGTAGAGTGATTCGCTGCTGCCGCAACGAAACTCTTTTAGAAGATAAAGGACGTTATAAGCGGTCCGCAGACAGAAATTCAGTTTCATACAATCGATAAACGAACCGCGTGTGACAACACTTCCGACGTGACTTCCGACTATCTCAAAGCCCAATCCTTCAAGCTCTGCCTGCAGATATTCTTTAAGCCCCGGCCCACAGGTAACTAATATACTTTTGCGCTCTTTAATATCCATCTAAATTTTTTACGTTCAATTGCATCTTTTGTCAATACCAAAGCTGTGGATGCTGTATCAACAGATTTAGAGCCTATCCAAATAACTATTCGCTCTCACCCAGCCCCTGCCGCAGGGGCGGGGCTCGCCTGTCATTCTGAACGGAGCGTAGCGAAGTGAAGAATCTTC
>CAYTND010000155.1:0-5825 GCA_964438965.1 uncultured Pirellulales bacterium | reverse complement strand
CGCTGAGATAGCCTGGCTTGCCGGTATGACTTTGCCGTTTGACAAGCCGTTTTGACATGAATGAATACGGTGTGGTCTATGCCGAAATAGCAAATTCACAGCTTGATGGGCCGCAGCCGTAACAACATTGATACAAGGCTAATTGGATTCCCGCCCCGCACCACAATGCGGGGCGGGAATGACATAGCGATTTTGCACGCAATTCGGGGCCTATACTGATTGATTCGGTATAGACCCCCTTTTCAATTGGCTATTGATTATGCTCTGTTGAAAACGTGTAAAAGCTGTCATTCTGTCCGAAGGACTCCGCCGTAAGGCGTCCCCACCGTAAGGCGTCCCCAAGCGGACAAGCGGACTTACGGAGAACGAAGCGCAGCCTTTAGCCCTGAGCGTAGTCGAACGGGGAAGTGAAGAATCTCTTTCTCGTCAAAAATCAAGGACTCTTCACCCAACTACAGTGAACTCAGACCTGTCCTTGAGCGAAGCGAAAGAATAACAATGTTGTAGGGATAATGAGGAGTTTCAGCGGCGCCATTCAGCCTTGCGGACCATTAACGGCGGCATCTGCTGAGGTTTGACCTTTCGACTGCCCGGGTTCACACAGCTTCTGCTGCTGGGATACCACCGAATAGTAAACAGCTTAGGCTTTAAGGGCAATCTGTTTTTTTTCAATTTAGCAAACATTGTTGTTGACCGTTTTCCATAAGCAAGACGATAGAACCTGTATCCTCTTCCTTCCTATCGGCCAATTCAAACAGCGACTTTTGGGAATTGTCTGGAAGGCCTTGCTTATCTGATGTGGCTCCACTTGGCTGGTTGTCTGTCGAGTTCGAGGATTTCAATACGGTTGATTAGCCATGTTTTATCCTGCTGTTTTTGAAAGTGGAGCTCTATTTTTGAAAATAGAAATGATTTGTAGTTCACAGAGATGGAGCTGTTTTTGTCAAAGGTCGTTAGCATAAACAGGGTTGCAATTGCGTTCGGCGGTGATAATTCCACCAAAGAAGCGGTCTTTTTGTTTTTCTCAATCAGAGATGGAGTTAGCTTCTGCCTGCAGTGAGTTAACAAATGCCTTTTCGTATTATGATATGAGTCGCGGTAGTTCTCGGCAATAATGGTTTCGATTGCATTACAATCCTCCCCTTCGACGGCTTTTATGACTGTGTTGATTACGGAGTTGATTTTCTCCAGGTCTGTTTGCACAAGCATATCCAGGCCAAAACCGGCAACAGCGACAAAGACCGGCAGCAATAGTTGCCACCAGCGGCGTTTTTCAGGAACAACACTGCGGAAAGTCAGAATTCCAAATAAGAGGAGAACTGCTGCACCGATCAGCGTGTAGGGCTGCTCAAAAAAATCGAACATTGAAGTTAGTGTACCAGTTTGCCAGGTTATCAGAACATCAGGCCAATTCTATCTTTTCCTGATGACCTGATACCCTGAATATTGTGAATTCCACCAGGGGTGGTTTTTCTACTGCCTTCTACCTTCTTGGTCCAGGGAGTACAACATAGCCTTTTTGCATAAATCTGAGGTCGTCGCGTTCATCGGCGGGAGGGGTCATATTGAATACGCTCGTATCGCCCCAGGCGGCACGCATAGCCATATCAATAGTGCTTTTATTAACCCATGTATGCATGTTGGCACTTCCGTCGGCCCAGCCTAACGTGCCTCTATTTTTACTGTGCCAGATTGCTAATGGGTCGATCCAATTGTTTCCGAAATCTTTGCTCACCACCCAGGAACCCTTATTGTATCCCCTCGGATCGATTTCCTCTACAAAGACAAATGTTTCGGCGGGATTTTTTATTTCGGTATATAATAGAAGATGCCTGTTGCTCCACTCTTTTTCTTCGCCATTCAGTGCGCCGGAGATCGAGAAGCTGCCAAAGGTGTACATACCTTGCCGCGTTGTTCTGTCGTCAGAGGGGCACCGATACACATCTACGTTCTTGACGTAGGAATAGAGCAAACCCTGTCTTAAACCTTCCTTACATCTCTCGAGCGGGTCGGGGTTATTGCCGGTTGGACCTAACATCCAGGCATCCGAGCTTCGGGCCGGATGGCCCCCAACCATTTTTGCATCATTATCATCTTTGTACAGCAGCCACGCGAATGTCAGTTGCTTTACATTGTTAATGCAGTGGAGACGCCTGGCCTGGTCTCTGGCCCGGCTCAAAGCCGGCATCAGAATCGCCATCAACACCGCGATAATTGCAATTACTACTAACAGTTCAATTAGTGTAAAGGCTCTTGTTTTCATCGGTATCACTCCTTAGTCATATTTACTATCCAAAAGAAAAGATGCGCTAAAGAAGTGTTATGTTCTGCTAAATCTGGGTTTTCTTGACGTTTTGGACTTATCGTTCGTATTATACTACGTTAAGCCGAATATGTCAACACGGAAATTTGCAATTTTTACGTAGTCTTGTTAGTCGAGGCCCTGTCGTCTATTATAGAATTTCTGATGTGCTCAACGATTATGAGCTTGTGGCAGGCTATATTTCCAGCTCTTGTTTGACCTCATCAATCTTCTCGATGACGAAATCCAGGTCGTCCTTGCTATGGGCGGCGGATATCTGTGTGCGAATTCGTGCGGCCCCTTTGGGGACCACAGGATAGGAAAATCCTATGACGTAAACACCCTTTTCTAAAAGTTGTTCTGCCATTTTTTGGGCCAGAACAGCATCTCCCAGCATAATCGGCACGATAGGATGTTCGCCGGCGATAACGTCTAATCCCAGTCTGGTTATCTGCTGCCTGAAATAGCGGGTGTTGTCCATAAGCTTATCGCACAACTCTGTGGAATCAAAGAGCATCTCCAGTACCTTGAGCGAAGTGGCGACGATGGCCGGCGCAAGCGTATTTGAGAAAAGATAAGGACGCGAGCGCTGCCGCAGCAGCTCGATAATCTCTTTTCTTCCACTGGTGTAACCTCCACTGGCCCCGCCCAGAGCCTTGCCGAGCGTTCCGGTTATAATATCGATGCGTCCCATTACTCCGCAGTGCTCGTGAACACCGCGTCCGCGCTTGCCTAATACCCCGACTGCGTGCGAGTCGTCCACCATTACCAATGAGTCGTATTTTTCCGCTAATTCACAGATTTGGTCTAATTTAGCTATGGTTCCGTCCATTGAGAATACCCCATCGGTCGCAATCATACGAAATCTTGCTGATTGGGCTTGTTGCAATTTGTCTTCCAGGTCCGGCATATTGGAGTTTTCAAATCTTAGACGCTGGGCCTTGCAAAGGCGTATGCCGTCGATAATGCTGGCGTGGTTAAGCTGGTCGCTGATGATCGCATCTTCGGCGGTAAGTAAGGTTTCAAACAGGCCTGTATTTGCATCGAAACAGCAGGAATACAGGATAGTGTCCTCAGTACCAAGAAATTCGGAGATTTTCTTTTCGAGTTGTTTATGTATTTCCTGTGTGCCGCAGATGAAGCGAACCGAGGAAAGGCCATAACCCCATTTTGCATAACTGTCCTGGGCGGCCTGGATGATGTCGGGATGGTCGGCAAGACCCAGATAGTTATTGGCACATAAGTTGATGACCTTTTGGCCGCCCTGTATTGTAATCATAGCATTTTGCGGACTGGTTATAATGCGTTCGGACTTGTAGAGACCATTGTCATTTATCTGTTTAAGTTCTTCGCATATATGAGATTTCATTGCTCCGAACATATCTTGTTTCTCACTAAAATTATTTAAGCTGACTTTTTATTCTTCAGTCCAATTCAAAATAACTTTCCCTGAATTCCCTGACTGCATTACTTCAAAGGCCTTGAGATATTCTTTATAGCTGAAGCGGTGGGTAATAAGCGGTGTGATATCCATCCCGCTTTGAATAAGCATAGTGGCCTTATACCAGGTCTCGAACATCTCTCTGCCATAAATTCCCTTGATGGTAAGACTGTTGAAGACGACATAATCCCAATCTATAGCAGTGTATGACATTATTCCCAACAGTGCGATTTTACCGCCGTGGCACATGTTTGCAAGCATATCTTTGAATGCGTCAGGACTGCCCGACATTTCCAAACCGATATCGAATCCCTCTTTCATATCGAGTTTCGTGACGGCCTCTTCGATTTTTTGGCTTCTGGCATCCAGGGTCAAGGTAGGTCCCATTTTTTTGGCTAATTCCAGCCGATATGGATTTACGTCGGTAATCACAACGTAGCGGGCGCCGGCGTGTTTGGCTACAGCGACAGCCATACAACCGATAGGCCCGGCGCCGGTTATCAGCACATCTTCTCCAACCAGGTCATAAGAGAGAGTGGTGTGGACCGCATTTCCAAAAGGGTCAAAGCAGGTGAGCACATCTGTGGGTATGTTGGGGTCACAATGCCAGATATTGGTGACAGGAATAGACAGATATTCCGCGAATGCACCGTTTCGATTCACGCCGATACATTTTGGGTCGGTACAGAGATGCCTGCGCCCGGCTAAGCAATTCCTGCAGCGTCCACAGACAATATGGCCCTCGCCATTGACCAGTTCGCCTAATTCCACATCATGTACATTGCTGCCCATTTTTTCGACCGTGCCGACGAATTCGTGGCCTATGACCATAGGGGTCTTTATTGTCTTTTGAGACCATTGGTCCCAGTTGAAAATATGAATATCCGTACCGCAAATCGCGGTCTTGTGGATTTTTATCAGGACGTCATTGATACCTATTTCAGGTACAGGTACATTTTCCATCCACAGGCCAGGTTCCGGCTTGCCTTTTACCAATGCTTTCATCGTTTGGTTCCCCCATTCTTTCATAAGAAAAATAATGGCTTTATTGTCTTATTCACTGTACAGGTTACCTGTGATTATGCATTTTTTTTAAGCTTTGCATTATTAATGGAATACAGGGTGGCACCCTCAAACTTGTTTGGGGGTGGTCTTGCCGATAAAGCCTGCCTCTTCTGTAAATTTTAAGTTTCATTTGTTTTGCAAAGACCAACAAAAACAGCTCACCATTTTATTTGCTGAAGTTCGTCTGTTTTGTGATGGTCGGTCATATCGGGAGCCAGTGCCGTTATCGTTATGAAGCCTTCCTCCAGCGATGTTGTGTCGGTAGGGTTTCCGTCGGTGAGGTGAGAACCGCCGGCCAACTGAAATACGGTTTGGCCCTGTTCGTTTTTCTGGCGGATGTAATACTCGTCAAAGCCCTTGCTTGATTGGGGCACAACTCTTACGCCTTTGGGTTCACCTTTCGATAATTCTGGTATATTGATATTTATCACATTGCCTTTTTTGACCGGCATAAGCTTTTTGAGGATTTTGGCACAGTAGTTTGCGGCCTTTTCAAAATCCATTTGCTCCTCGAACGAAAGACTCATTGCGACCGCTGGAATTTGTAAGAATGCGCCCTCCATCGCCGCGGCAACCGTGCCGGAGTAATAGACATTTATACCTGCATTTGCCCCGTTGTTTATACCGGCAACAAGTAAATCTATAGGCCCTTCGTGCAGTTGCATAACCGCGAGCTTAACGCAATCGGCGGGGGAACCCTGGATGCTAAAACCGGTGAATTGGCCGTTAATGTCAACTTTATTGCACACCAATGGCCGGGAGAATGTAATGCTGTGGCTTGCACCCGAACGGCTGTCTGCCGGTGCAACAACCGTTACATCACCCATTTTGACCAGCTCTTTATAAATTGCAGCTAAGCCCGGGGCAAAAATACCGTCATCATTTGTCAATAATATTTGCATAGCTCTATAGAGTACGGTAAAAATTAAAAAGTAAAAGGAAAAACTCTCAGAATTCGTTTAGCCGTCGCCGGAACGGCGACGCATATTTAGCCTGCGGTTTCACCGCAGGTTTTAA
>CAYTND010000154.1:0-5914 GCA_964438965.1 uncultured Pirellulales bacterium | reverse complement strand
TTCGGGACGAAGATGCAAAGAAACGCGAAATAGCCTCAATGCTTCTGAAGCACTTCAACGGTGAAATAGATTTTGAGAAGTGGAAGCGGGAAAAATTATTGGAGCAGAAAACCGATGTGCAGGGTGAGGATGGAAGCAATGCGCCGATTGCTAAGGTAAGCAAAGAGCGCAAAAAGCCACAGGACCCGAACGAACCAACTTATGGTGGGCGTTCTCTTACTGAACTTATCGCTGCACTTGGCGACCAGGATTTTCAGACTCGGGTAAAAGCTGTTTATCATCTTGGCTATATGGGGCCGAAGGCCAAGCCGGCGGTTCCGGTATTGGTTGATGCCCTGGATGAAGAGCGTTTGCGTGAGTCGATTCTCCATTCGCTGTGCAATATCGGCGTGGGCGCTGAGGAGGCAATTCCTGCGCTGATAAAGGCGATTGCAGAATACGCCCCGGCTTGTCGATGGATGGCTGCCGAATCGCTGGCAAAGATAGGCAAAGCAGCCCTCCCGTCACTGAAGAAAGCAGCCGGGAGCGAAGACATATATCTACGAATTTGGTGCAATGCCGCATTAGCGAAACAGCAGGGGACCGATTCGCCGAATCTTCGATATCTGGCACAACTGATGAAGAACGCCGACAAGCGTACCGCCGGCGAAGCTGTCAGTGCGTTGACTATGCTCGGTCCTATATCCAAACCGCTGGTTCCAGACCTAATCGAGGCGCTGAAGCATTCTGTAGTTCCCAAAAAGCACATCGCATCTGCGTTGGCACGGATAGGCAAAGATGCCAGGCCGGCAGTGCCGGAACTTATCAAAATGCTTCAAGACGCAGACCTCGGAACCAGGGCTGACGCAATCTACGCGCTTTCCAAAATAGGCGGCCCGGATATCGCGCCGGCAGTGCCTTTGCTTACCCAGATGCTCAAGACCAATGACACTTCAAATACGAGTAGGGCCTCGCATGTTCGCTACAAAGCCGCAACTGCGCTGGGCAGCGTTGGCCCTGATGCACGACCAGCGATCCCGGCTCTGGTGATTGCGCTCGGTGATAAGGATAAGTTTGTAAGGGCAAATTCGGCAAAGGCCATAGGGGATATCGACCCAACGGACATGCAAGCTGTTCCTGCATTGCTCGAAGCTATGAAGGATGAAAGCGGCAGAGTGCGTGTTGCCGCTGCCCAGACGCTTCTCAAAATCGGACCCGTCAACAAGGAGGTGATTCTGGCCTTTATCGAGACGATCGATGACAACTGGAAAGGTATGATCATCGCTCGAGATACATTCTTCACCTACCTTGGACCACAACACAGCTATCTCATACCTGATTTGATTAGAATGTTGAAAACGCCCAATGAGCGAGCACAACGTCTGGCTATCAGGGCCCTCAATAACATGGGTGAGTCGGCTGCACCGGCCATGCCTTATATTATCGAAGGTATGAAGAATTCGAGATTAGAGGCATTTGCCTCCGGGGTCCTGAGAAAGCTCGGCCCCAAAGCCAAGGCGGCAGTGCCGAAACTGATAAAGATGCTTGGTGATAAACGCAAAAGATTTTCTGCGGCATCTGTGTTGGAAGCCATAGGTCCCCAAGCCCGTGAGGCAATACCGGCACTGCAAGATTGCCTCGGAGACAGAAGTCGGGTAACTTTTGCCCGAGCTTTACTGGCCATCAATCCAAAATCAGAAAAGGCTATCCAGCAACTCGTAAGAGTCGCAGAATCCGCCTATGTGACTGGCCAGTGGTCACAGCAGCCGGACGCCCACTATCTATTGGTCAAATATGGTCATGAGGGTAACAGGCATCTTCAATCCCTCATTGATGCTCTGGAGAATCCTAACTCACGGATTAGACTAAGCGCAGCCGCGTATTTAGGGAACCTGGGAGCAAAAGCAAACGAGGCTGCTGAATCCCTCGGAAAGGCACTCAAGGATGACGACCCGAAAGTTCGCGCCATGGCAGCCCGCGCTGTCCTTCTCATAAGCTTGAAACCCTCGGAACGAAAAGAGGCTTGCAATATCCTATTTGACCTGCTTGATGGCAAGGATTTCACGAGCCACGATGGCTTATTCATGGCCCAGGTCGGAGCCGCTGAGGCACTACTATCTTTCGGGCCTCTGGAAGAGTGGACCGTACCCCTGCTTATTGCGAATGTGCAGGATGGTAGCATGCGCACTCGCGTGGCTGCTATCAAGGCCTTTGGAAATATCGGGCCGGGTGCGAAAGAGGCCATACCTTATCTCAAACGGCTCCTCAAGAACGAAGACTGGCAGATACGCCACTCTGCTGCCCAGGCAATTGAAAAGATAGACAACAAGGCCGATGTGCAAGTCGAAGGTTGAAAGGGACAAACTGAAAACCTTGCGCAGAGCATTCCCCGTGCTTGTTACGGGCGATGTCAGGTTTTAGCCGAAGTTGTAGTGCTTTGTTACGGCTTCGTGGACGTTCCAGGTGCACTCGAGCTCATCGGGGAAGACCACGAGGTCGCCGGGGCCGAAGCTTACCGATTCTTTGCCGTCTGTAACCGTTACTTTGCCTTCGAGCAGAAGGCAGGTCTCTTTTTCCGTATATGTCCAGTCGAAAGTGCTGGGCTGGCACTTCCAGGTGGGCCAGGCCTTGCACGCCGCCGCCTCTTCACCGGAAGGCTTTTTGACAATCACATCTTTTACGGTTGGCATATTATTTTACTCCTTTTGACTATTGTCGATTCAGACTGTATTATACCTCAAGCAGGCTATTTTGGAATACGCAACAGGAATTTTTATTAAAAGTCAGGACGTTGTGGAGCAAAAGCGGTTAGACAAGTTCAAGCTCTGGTTCGATGATTATGTAGCGGGTTTTTATGGCGATGATGAAATCATCAATGCCAATTTGAAACTCAAAGAAAAGCACAGTCGCCGCACCTGCAAAGAGATGCTGTATTTGGCCGGCGAGCTGGGCCTTGATGAAAATCAGAAACGGCTGAGTGAGACGATAGCGCTTTTTCACGACATCGGACGGTTCGAGCAGTTTGTCAAATACAACACGTATAGCGACGTCAGAAGTGTGAACCACTGCCGGTTAGGGTTGGAAGTTTTGCGACAGACCAAGGTGCTTGATGGGCTTGACCGTCAGGAAAAGCAGTTAATCGAAAAAGCGATTGAATTCCACGGACTCAAAGAATTGCCGGAGGATTTGGACGGCCGATTCCTGCTGTTCTCGAAATTGATACGTGATGCCGATAAGATAGATGCCCTCAATGTGGTAACCGAATACTACAAGCAATACCGGGACAATCCGCAAGAGTTCAAGCTGGACCTGGAGCTTCCGGATGGGCCGGGGTACTCGGCTGAAGTGGTTGAGGCAATTCTATGTGGTCAGCGTATAGATTACAGTCGGCTGCGGACGTTAAATGACCTGAAGCTTTGCCTGCTTGGATGGGTCTATGATGTGAATTTCACGCCGACGTTGAAACGAATAAAACAGCGCAAATATCTGGAAAAGCTGCTTGGCTTTTTGCCGGGCACCGAAGATATCGAAAGAGTCAAAGAAAAGATATTTGGATATGTTCATTTTAGAATAGAGCGTAATGGAAAATAATTGATTATGGGTTGCTGATTATTGATAATTGGGTGTTCCACTACTAACTATAAATTGAAAGGGATTTTATGGAAACGGTTTTGCAGACAAATATAGCGGGTGGTCAGCCGATTCGAGGCAAGGTTCGTGACATATATGACCTGGGCGATAAGCTGCTCATAGTTGCAACCGACAGGATAAGCGCTTTTGACGTGGTTATGGCTAACGGCATACCCGGTAAAGGAATTATCCTGACGCAGATTTCACGGTTCTGGTTCGATTTTTTAAGCCCGGATATTGAGCACCATTTAATAAGCGATGATGTGGCAGGTTTCCCGGAGCCGTTTTGCAATTATTCTGAGCAGTTGGCGGGGCGAAGCATGTTAGTTAAAAAAGTCGAAGTCCTTCCGATTGAATGTGTCGTGCGGGGGTATCTTGCCGGCTCCGGATGGAAAGAATACAAGGACAGTGGAACGGTTTGCAGACAGAAGCTGCCGTCCGGCTTAACACAGTGTCAAAAGCTGCCGGAGCTGATTTTTACCCCGGCCACCAAAGCCGAAAGAGGGACGCACGATGAGAATATCAGCTTCGAGCAGTGTGTCGATATCATCGGCTCCGAAGCGGCAAATTATGTGCGCGATAAGAGTACGGAGATCTTCAAAAAGGCCGGCAAATATGCCGAGAGCAAAGGGATGATCCTGGCCGATACCAAGTTCGAGTGGGGGCGTGTCGATGGCAGGATTATTTTGATTGATGAGGTTTTGACGCCGGACTCCTCGCGTTTCTGGCCTGCGGATAAATACCACCCCGGCAGAGACCAGGAAAGTTTCGATAAGCAGTTTGTTCGCAATTATCTCGAAAGCATAAACTTCGACAAATCGGGACCGGGCGTCGAGCTGCCCGATGATATCAGGGCCAAGACCAGCGAAAAATACATCGAGGCATACGAGCGGCTCACCGGCAAAAAATTTGAGGCGCCAATCAGTTGACACTTGAATAGAAAAATCACCAAATTTTACTGGATGCAGTTGTTGGCGCTTGCGGGTGTTCATTTTCTGATTGATATGTTCGCCGGTATGCTGCCCGCCATTCTTCCGGCAATTCGGGCTGAATTTGGGTTAAGTCTGTCTCTGGGCGGTCTTGTTTTGGCAGCCCTGTATATGACGAGCAATGGCGTTCAGCCGCTCATCGGCCATATGCGTGCTAACAAGCGTGGGCCGTTGTTTTTGCATCTTGGGCTGATTTTAGCCGCCAGTATATGCCTGCTGGGTGCTCTGCCGAGAGGAGAAAACGCCTTTGCGATAATGATTTTATTGGCTGTGGTCAGTGGCTGCGGAATTGCGATAGTGCACCCGGAAGGGCTGCGGGCGGTTCACGGGCTCGGAAGGATTCCGCCGGCGATTAGCACAGCCGTATTTATGGCGGGCGGTTTTCTCGGGTACGCAAGTGGTGGAGCGGTCTCGGCCTTTCTTGTCTCTCGCTTCGGTCTGAAGGGTTTGTATCCTCTGGCCCTTTGTCCGGTTATCGGTATTGTTATGGTCATATTCATGAGAATCCGACTGGCGGTTGAGCGGAAAGTGCGCAACAAAAATGAGGCCCGAACGGAGAAAAATCGGCTGCCTTTCTGGCTCATAATGGCTATGGCAATGCCCGCGGCTATATCTACGATTGTTCTTGTAACACTTCTGCCGACTGTACTCAATGAGCTTGGTTTTGAGCTTACTTTCGGCGGCTTTTCCACAATGATGTTCGGTCTGGGAGGAGCGGTAGGCTCGTTTATATGGGCGAATATCGCCCGCAAAAAGGGCGAGCTGAACTGTTCAATTGCCGCACTTTTCCTTGTGGTTCCTTTCCTGGTAGCGTACCTGGCGTTAATAGATAACAAAATGGCTATATGGATACTGTTTGGTGTCGGCTTCTGCTCAATTTCAGCTTACATATTGATGATAACCTTGTCGAGATACGCCACAGGGCTAAACCTCGGACAGCGAATGGGCTTTATGGCAGGCGGTACCTGGGCATTGGCCAGTATCGTTTTTATAGCTTTGCTGCCTGTTGCCGAACATTTCGGTACAAATGTCATCCTCAAGTTTACACCTCTGGGTTATTTGTTCTCAGGCGCTTTTGGACTTTTTGTCATGCTGAAAGTCCAAAGCTCCACTCGTGCGAAATTGCCCGTTCAATAGCCGACAGCAGAAACTTGAAGACATATTTCGATTGAATACCAGATAAAGTCCGCGCAGTTCTGTCCTTTTTAAAAAACTTTTACACAAACTGCGTTTTGGACGGTTATTATTTGGTAGTAAGCTGAACATGTTCAGCTGTTACGAGAAGGTAAAACGCTGACCAATGAAGTATTCCGAGC
>CAYTND010000153.1:0-5942 GCA_964438965.1 uncultured Pirellulales bacterium | reverse complement strand
CTTTCAGCGATGAAGTTGCAGCCGTTTTAGTCGAGCCAATTCAGGGTGAGGGCGGAATAAACGTAGCCACCGCCGAATATTTACAGGCGATTCGTCGGTTCTGCGATGAAAAAGGGGCGGTCATGATTTTAGATGAGGTCCAGACCGGAATGGGCAGGACCGGAAAATGGTTCGGATACCAGCATTTCGATGTAGTACCGGATATTATAACAATGGCAAAAGCCCTCGGCGGCGGCGTTGCTATTGGGGCTATGATGGCTGCGGAAGAAGTGGCTGCCTCGTTAGTGCCCGGCAAACACGCTTCGACATTCGGCGGTAACTGCCTGGCCTGTGCCGCCGGCGTGGCGGTCATTGAGGCGATAGAAGAAGATAATCTTCTAAAAAACGCCGCTGAGCTTGGGCAATATATTAAAGATAAGCTCGAACAATTGAAGCAGAAACATTCTATTATAGACAGTGTTCGCGGCGTCGGCTTGATGATCGGTGTGCAATTGACCGGCCCCGGCAAAGAGATAGTCGATAAATGCCTGGAGAAGGGCCTGCGGATAAACTGTACCAGTAACACCGTTCTGCGGTTTATGCCGCCGATGATTGCCACGCAAAGCCAGATCGACCAGGCCATTGAGATTCTTGATAGTGTTCTAACAGAATAAAGAAGAAAACCCACACTTACGTGTGGGGAATGGATACCACGCTCATGAGTGTGTGGAGGTCTATGGATACCACGCTCGTGAGTGTATGGAGGTCTAAAATGAAACATTTTTTGTCCATAATCGATTGTCCGAACGACCGGCTAAAAGAGCTGCTGCGGATAAGTACCCGGCTAAAAAGTTTATACAGTGTCGGTGGTAACGATTTATGTCTTCAGGGAAAAACTTTAGCGATGCTTTTCGAGAAGCCGAGTCTGCGAACCAGAATCAGCTTCCAGGTTGCTATGACAGACCTCGGCGGCAGTGCGATTTACGTCAAGCCCGAAGACATCGGCGGTATCGGCAAGCGCGAGCCAGTCAAAGATATGGCAAGGGTCCTGAGCCGATATGTTAGCGGCATAATGGCACGAACATTCGAGCACAGCACCGTTACCGAGTTGGCCGAATATGCCACGGTACCGGTAATAAACGCCCTGACGGACTTCTCACATCCCTGCCAGGCAATGGCTGACGTGTTCACAATCAGCGAGCATCGCGAAGACATAGAAGGCACGAAAATCGCTTTTATTGGCGATGGCAATAACGTTGCCCGGTCCTTGGCCTTTGCCTGCGCAAAGCTGGGTATGAAAATGGTCGTTGCCTCGCCGGCCGGTTACGAGCTTGATGCCGAAACGATTGAAAAGGCAAATCAGATATCAGCCGACAGCGTCCGGCAAACGAACGACCCGGGCCCCGCTGTCCTTGATGCCGATATTATCTACACCGACACCTGGGTCAGTATGGGCCAGGAGGACGAAAAGCAAAAACGGCAGGCCGATTTTGCAGGTTTTCAGGTCAACGCCGAATTAGTCAAATCCGCACCGGCCAACGTCAAGATTATGCACTGTCTGCCGGCTTATCGAGGCCTTGAAATCACCGACGAAATCATCGAGTCGCCCAATTCGATTATGTTCGACCAGGCCGAAAACCGCCTACACTTCCAGCGGGCATTGTTAAAAAAACTCTTGAGCTAAGTAAACAATGACAAATCATAAAATAATTATTGGTGACTCCAGATGTATGATGGAGGTGCACGATGAATCTGTCCATTTGATCATTACCTCTCCACCATACTGGCAGCTAAAGGATTATGGAAATGGTAGCCAAATAGGTTTTGATGATAGCTATGAAGATTATATCAACAATTTGAATGTTGTCTGGAAAGAGTGCTACAGAGTCTTAAATAAGGGTTGCCGTTTGTGCGTGAATATCGGCGACCAGTTTGCCCGCTCTGTTTACTACGGAAGATACAAGGTCATTCCTATAAGAACTGAAATAATAAAATTCTGTGAAACTATAGGCTTTGATTATATGGGGGCAATTATCTGGCAGAAGGTTACAACCTGTAATACTACGGGTGGTGCGACGATAATGGGGTCATTTCCTTTTCCGAGAAATGGAATTCTCAAAATTGATTATGAATTTATCCTGATTTTCAAAAAACACGGTATCGCACCAAGGGTAAGTAAAGAGATAAAAGAAAAATCAAAGATGACAATAGAGGAATGGAACCAGTTTTTTACAGGCCATTGGAATATTCCGGGTGAAAAACAAGACAAGCATCTGGCAATGTTCCCTGAAGAGGTGCCGAGGCGCCTAATCAAAATGTTTAGTTTTGTAAATGATACGGTCATTGACCCGTTTATAGGTAGTGGCACGACCTCTTTAGCAGCCAAGAAACTTGAGAGAAATTCCATCGGATATGAGATAAACCCTGAATTCCTGCCATTGATGAAAGAAAAGTTGGATTTAGAACAACAAATGATTTTTGAAGAGGCTGATTTCGAAATAATCAAGCAGAATAAAGTTGATATAGACTATAAAGAAGTAGTCGAACAGCTACCTTATATTTTCAAAGACCCTACGGTATTTGATAAGAAAATCGACCCTAGAAAACTACAGTTTGGCTCAAAAATTAATAAAAGTAGCCCAATAAGTAGGCGTGTTAAATATGAAAGTGTTAAATAAATTTTCTGAAGATATTTGGAAAAAAGAAGAAGAAAAGTTCAAAAAAGCCAAAATCAAAGTACCTACCAAAAACCTTTATAAAGTTGATTCCGTCATACTTAGAGAGGAAAAAGACTTTGATAGAATTCCTGGAATGGGTGGGTGCTATTGGATTTGGACTAACGAACCTGTAAACCATAGGTTTCATAAAAATAGAATCCCTGCCAAAGTGAAAGGCGGAGAGATTATTTATAACGGTATAGCAAAAGATAATGTTAGAAACAGAGTAAAACATCATTTACTTGGGAAACAAGAAGCCGGTTGGTCGGGAATAAGCATGGATATTTATCCTGGCAAGTCTCGTTCTCATAGAAAAAAGGTGCTATCTCAAAGCGGGAAAGTACCTTATGTTGACTGCATTCTGGATGATAGAGGAATCCGGTATAAATGTACACCTATTAGAGAAAAGAGATTGATTTTCAGATTATACTTATCCAAAGAGGAAAAAGCTTTTATCAAAAACAGTAATCAGAAAATGTATTATTTCAGAAATGGTATTAATATTTTTGACAAAAAACACAAAAGCTTCGTTTTCAAAGCTTATTTCATAACTGGACTGGAATCCTTATTTCTAGAATACATAGAAAAAAAGTGGCGAGAAAAATTGGGCCTACCAAAATTATGTACATACTCATCTGGTCGTTAATGTACTTAATATCATTTTGGAATACAAGCTGTTTTTTAAGAGTTTCGGTCTTCATTTAAAACCTATGTTTTGTAAAGACAAAAGAATTCTTGTTGCCAGTACCAATCCCGGCAAAATCGCTGAATTAAGAGCTATGCTCGATGCGGACGTTCAATGGCTTGACCTCTCGTACTTCCCTGAAATCGAAGAAATAGAAGAGGATGGCCAAACTTTCATCGAAAATGCCTGTAAAAAAGCAATCGGTTACGCCAGAATCACAGGGCAGTGGACAATCGCCGACGATTCAGGCCTGAAAGTTGATGCACTCGGCGGTGAGCCGGGCGTGAAATCCGCGCGTTTCTCCGGTGAAAAAACAAAAAACGATGACGGAAGTCTAATCGACCATCGAAATATCGCAAAGGTTCTGGAGCTTCTAAAAGATGTCCCCAAAGAAAAAAGGACGGCGAGATTCTTTTGCTGTCTGTGTCTGGCAAGCCCTGAACAAATCTTAATCGAGACCGAAGGGACACTGGAAGGTCTGATAACCAACAGAGAAATCGGAAAAAATGGTTTTGGTTACGACCCGATTTTTTTTGTGCCGCACCTGAACAAAACCGCAGCTCAATTGACCGCCGAGGAAAAAAACGCAATCTCGCATCGCGGCAACGCAATCAGAAAATTAAAACCTCTGCTCGAAAAACTCCTTTGCGCCTGAAGGATAAGTTAATTGGTTAATTAGTTCCACCGTTAGGTGTCCTGCGGACTGTTGCGGAAATAGTATTTGTCATTCCCGCGGAAGCGGGAATCCAGCTTTTTCGCTCTGGACCCCTACTTTCGCAGGGGTGACATCGTCTGTTTTTGTTTTCTGCAACAAATACTAATTAATGAGTAGTGAGTGAAACGCCGGGATAAATTTCGATGCTTGACGAGTATCAAGTATCAAGAATCAATAAAGAGGACATATTATGGGCAGCATAAATCGCAGAAGTTTCCTGAAGAATTCTGTTGTGGCGGCTGCGTCACTAACTTTGGGCCGGGGATGTAGTCAGGCCAACAGGGAAAAACATTTTACTACCAATAGCACCAGCCGACCCAATGTAGTGGTCATAATGACGGATGACCAGCGATGGGACTGCATGAGCTGTGAAGGGCATCCGTTTCTGAAAACGCCGAACATGGACCGCATCGCCGAAGAAGGCGCACGCTTTGCCAATATGTTCGTTACCACATCGCTTTGCTCACCGAGTCGCGCCTCGTTTTTGTCGGGGCTTTATGCTCATACCCACAAGGTAACGAACAACTTTACCGATTATCCCGCCGACCTGCCGAGCTATCCGCTCCGTTTACAACAAAGCGGTTACGAAACAGCTTACATAGGCAAGTGGCACATGGGCGAACAAAGTGACGAGCGTCGCCCGGGTTTCGACTATTGGATTACGCACAAAGGACAGGGCAAATACTACGACACAACTTTTAACATTAACGGAAAACGAATGGTCAAAAAAGGCTACTACACTCATCGCGTAACCGATATGGCGGTCGATTGGCTCAAGCAGGAACACAACAGGCCGTATCTGTTAATAATAGGCCATAAGGCACCACACACGCCATTTACACCGGAGAAGAAATACGAGAACATCTATGATGATGTGGAAATTCGCTATCCCTGGACGGCGTTTAACCTGGAAAGCAAACCAAGATGGGTCCAGGAACGGCTGAACACATGGCACGGCATCTACGGCCCGATATTCGGTTTTCGCAAAGACTTCCCTGATACCAGCGCCGAAGGTGTGCTGAAATTCGCCGAGTTTGTCCGGGCCTATACAGCTACGATTAAATCGGTAGATGACAGCCTCGGCAGGGTTTACCAAACACTCAAACAGCTTGGCCGGTTGGACAATACCGTTCTCGTTTTCACCAGCGACAACGGCTTCTTTTTGGGCGAACATGGGATGACCGACAAGCGAACAATGCACGAGCCGAGCATCCGGGTGCCGTTGTTAGTCAGATACCCCAGGCTTATCCGGCCCGGTACAGTCATCGACAAAATGGTGATGAACGTTGACCTGGCACCGAGCATTCTCGATATTTGCCAAGCCGAACCACTAACAAACATCCACGGCAGGTCGTGGAAGAAGCTGCTCGCCGGCCAAACGAGTGATTGGCGCAAGTCATTGTATTACTCGTATAACTATGAAAAGCAATTTCCTTACACACCCAACGTTCGCGGCGTACGGACGGATGAGTGGAAATATGTCCACTATCCTAACGGCGATAACAAACCGGACCGGTACAAAGCAGAACTGTACAATTTAAAAAACGACCCGCTCGAAACCAAAAATCTGATAGACGACCCAAAATATGCTCCTAAAGTCACTGAGCTAAAGGCCGAGCTTCGCCGGCTGATGGCCCAGACAGGGGCACTGCCGGATAAAATGCCGCTATATTTAGGAATAAAAACAGAACTACCGGACGAAAAAATTAGATAAAACCCGGCATAGGCTAAAGCCCATCCCACATTCTTCTGACTTCTGCCCTCTGCTTCACGAGTCACGAGCATCGAGCATCTACGATTCACTAATTCGCTAATCTCTAATTCTCTGATTTCTGTCTTGACATTT